>NZ_JBCOAB010000012.1:30482-89011 GCF_040227035.1 Clostridium sp. RTP31139st1_H3_RTP31139_211217 | reverse complement strand
ATTGGTGGTGTGATGTTTTACTATTATGTGATTACACTTCTTGTTATTGCACTTATAGCGATTGTAATGTTTATATGCATGATGTAAGTAAGTTCCCTTACCGCATCTAGGACATTTAGGATTATTAAGTTTAGGACGTCCGTCACCGTCGCCTAGGGCGAATTGGCGCTTACACTGCTTACATTGATACTTTTGTTTAGCCTGCTTATTCATACCAAACTTATATAGTTTATCAGAATTACAGCGTGGGCATTTTATATTAGTTTTGCTCATTGTTCTTCTCTCCTTTTCAAAGGGGGTATTATTTAGTCTCGCAAACTTATTGTATTTCCTTAGGTTGAGAAGAGCAATGTTCATATAACTTAACAGATCGGAAAGTGGTGTTATGGGGGCATTATGGTTTTTATATACATTATTAATAATTAGTATCATGGCACCTTTGTTATATAAATTAAGTTGGAAAATAGTAATGCCTATAGCCATATTATTAAATATATTAGTACCTAAATATAATTAAATGTTTTCAATAAGTAGAGCTTGCTTCTTTTTAGTATTCTATTTAATTGAAATGTATACTAGAGATATATATAATAAAAATGGTAATAATTTATTTAAGGTTAGAAAAATAAGTGTAATAATTTCTTTTGTTTTAATATTAATATATACATGTATTGTTAGTACAGGTGTAACTATTAATATTCATTTTAGTGGTTTATATTTATTTATATGTGGGATTTTGGGCGCCATATTATTGGTGTATATTGTAAACAATATATCTCATAATAGTATTATTGCTAAAATTTTATTGCTTTTAGGAAAACATTCAATGGATATATATTTATTTTCGTGGTTTTTCCAAATAGTATCTATGATAGTAATAGTTGAAATATTAAATATAACTAATTATAATATATTTTTCATTAGTAACATATTAGTAGGATCATTATGTCTTCCATTTTCAATATATATAATAAGAAATGTTAATATATTTAAATTATTGTTTTTAGGGCATAAAATCTAAATATGATTATTTTGTAATACTCAAATATTGATAAATATTTTTTATGTGTTATGGAATTACAGTTTAATTAAATAAGTTTATGTAAAAACGTAAGTGTATTGGTTTAGTTAAATAAAAATTAAATGAAGGTCATATTGAAAGAATATAGCAAAAAACTTTTAAAATTTATGTTAAAAGTTGTATGTTACTATTATTTTTATCAAAAAATATAACATAAATATGTTATAATTTGAAGAAGAAAATTTTACTATTATTATAAATGGATAAATAAGTAGAAAAAATACTCAAGTTATAATAATAAGAGTTAATAATAAGGAGAATAAAATATGTGTGGAATAGTAGGATACATTGGTAAAAGACAAGCAGCTGATTTATTAGTTGAAGGTCTTTCAAAATTAGAATATAGAGGATATGATTCAGCAGGTGTTGCAATCATAGAAGATGAAAGAATAAGCGTAAGAAAACTTAAAGGAAGATTAGCAAACTTAGAAAATGATTTAAAGGCTAATCCAATCAATGGACATATAGGAATAGGACATACTAGATGGGCAACTCATGGAGAGCCATCTGATGTTAATTCACATCCACATTCAAATGGAAATGCAACAATTAGTGTTGTACATAATGGAATTATTGAAAACTACATGAAATTAAGAGAGTGGTTAACTTCAAAAGGATATGAATTCTTATCTGAAACAGATACAGAAGTTATACCAAACTTAGTAGATTACTACTATAAAGATGGAAGAAATCTTTTTGATGCAGTAGTTAAGGCAACTTCAAAATTAGAAGGAAGCTTTGCAATTGGAGTTATTGCAAATAATGAGCCAGATAAAATTATTGCAGTAAGAAAAGATAGTCCACTTATAGTTGGATTAGGTGAAGAGGAAAGCTTTATAGCTTCTGATATACCAGCAGTTTTAAATCACACTAGAGATGTATATCTTTTAGAAGATAAAGAATTTGTTATCTTAACTAAAGATGGGGTTGAACTTAGAACTGAAGATGGTGAAAGAATTGAAAAAGAAGTTTACCATGTAACTTGGAATGTAGATGCTGCTGAAAAAGGTGGATATGAAGACTTTATGTTAAAGGAGATTCATGAACAACCAAGGGCAGTAAGAGATACGTTAGCAGGGAAGATTCAATTAGGAAAAGAAATTGAATTAGATAATGTTAAGTTTAGTAAGGAAGAATTAGAAAACTTTGATAAAGTTTATATAGTAGCTTGTGGTACAGCTTATCATGCAGGTGTTGTAGGTAAAACCGTTATTGAAAAACTTGCTAAAATTCCAGTAGAAATAGATGTTGCATCTGAGTT
This sequence comes from Clostridium sp. RTP31139st1_H3_RTP31139_211217, assembly GCF_040227035.1. Classification (NCBI taxonomy): domain Bacteria; kingdom Bacillati; phylum Bacillota; class Clostridia; order Eubacteriales; family Clostridiaceae; genus Clostridium; species Clostridium sp. RTP31139st1_H3_RTP31139_211217. The sequence continues at coordinate 86,669 of NZ_JBCOAB010000012.1, read as the reverse complement.
TAGATATAGAGATCCATTAATAACAGATAGAACTCTTATAATAGTAGTATCTCAATCAGGAGAAACAGCAGATACTCTTGCAGTATTAAGAGATGGTCAAAGACAAGGAGCTAGAGTTCTTGCAATAACTAATGTTGTCGGTTCTTCAGTATCTAGAGAAGCTGATGATGTAATTTATACATTAGCAGGGCCAGAGATTGCAGTTGCATCTACTAAAGCTTATGTAACTCAATTAGCTGCATTTTATATCTTAGGATTATACTTTGGTAGATTAAAGGAAACTATTTCGGTTGAAGAAGCAGAAGCTATTAAAGCCGAAATGTTAACTATTCCTGAAAAGATAGAAATAGCTTTAGAAATGAAGGAAGAACTTCAAAAGTATGCTGATAAACACTATAATCACAGAGATATTTACTTCTTAGGAAGAGGATTAGATTATGCAGTAGCAATGGAAGGTTCTTTAAAACTTAAGGAAATATCTTATATTCACTGTGATGCATATGCTGGGGGAGAATTAAAGCATGGACCAATTGCTTTAATAGATAAAGGAACTGCAGTTATTACATTATTAACTCAAGAAGCTTTAAAAGACAAGATGGTTTCTAATGTAAGAGAAGTTTCTACAAGAGGTGGAAATATTTTTGCAGTAGTTAATGAAGGAGACACTACAACTAAGGACGTTGTTGATTCTTTAGTTTATATTCCAAAGACTATTGATTTATTAACTCCAATGGTAAGTGTTGTACCACTTCAATTAATATCTTACTATGTTGCAAAGCAAAAGGGATGCGATGTAGATAAACCAAGAAACTTAGCTAAATCAGTTACTGTAGAATAGTTTTTAGTAATTAATAATTTAAAATGCGATATAAATCTATATTATATCGCATTTTATAATACTATATTAATAGAGAAAATAAAGGTATTTAAAAGGTAAGGAATTTGGGGGAAGAGAATATGGTAAAAAGTAAGAAGGTAGCTATATGGGCTACTTGTATAGCAGGTATTTTAATTTTTGTTTTAGTGGGAGCAACAGTTTTTTATGGAAATTATCTATTAAATAAAATAGATAAGGTTGAAATAGATAAAGAGAATGTTGGAATAACTGAAGAGGTTGAAGAAAAGCTATCTCAATATGATGATAAGATAACTAATATAGCTTTATTTGGAATAGATGCCGAAGATGGTGGAGTAGGTAGATCAGATTCTATAATAATTGCTACATTAGATTTTCATAATAAAAAGTTAAAGCTAACTTCAATAATGAGGGATTCTTATGTAGATATAGATGGATATGGAACAGATAAAATAAATCATGCATATGCATTTGGTGGAGCTGAGCTTGCTATCAAGACTTTAAATCAAAACTTTAATTTGAATATTGAAGATTTTGTTGCTGTAAATTTTACTACTATGCCTAAAATTATAGATAAAATAGGTGGAATAACAGTAGATATTACTAGTGAAGAAGTATCACATATTCAAGGAATAGAGAGTGCTGGTACTTATAATTTAACGGGAGATCAAGCTCTTGATTATTCAAGAATTAGATATGCTACTGGTGGAGATTATGTAAGAACAGAAAGGCAAAGAACTGTATTGACTAAAATCTTTGGGAAAATTTTAGCTATGAATCCAACTAAATATCCAGGATTATTAAGTGAAGTTTTACCTATGGTTAAAACAAACTTTAATTCAGCTGAAATATTGCAGTTAGGAACTGAAGTTTTATCTATGGGAGTAGCTTCATTAGAACAAGAGAGATTTCCTTTAGATGGATATTGCGAAGGAAAAATGATTGATGGAATTTATTATTTAACATTTGATAAGGATGCAACAGTAAATCAGTTACATGAATATATATTTGAAGATAAGAAAATCTGGGAATAAGATTAGATAAAAATAAAGATGAGGTAAACAGAAATGGGAAGAATGTTTGGAACAGATGGTGTTAGAGGAATAGCTAACACAGAATTAACTGCAGAATTAGCATATAATTTAGGAAGAGCAGGAGCTTATGTATTAACAGAAGGGACACATAAACCAAGAATATTAGTGGCTAAAGATACAAGAATATCAGGAGATATGTTAGAATCAGCTTTAGTAGCAGGTATACTTTCAGTTGGAGCAGAAGCTATAATTTTAGGTGTAGTGCCAACTCCAGCAGTAGCACACTTAACAAGAGAATATAATGCTGATGCAGGAGTAATGATTTCAGCATCACACAATCCAGTAGAATATAATGGAATTAAATTCTTTGATGGAAAAGGATACAAGTTATCTGATTCATTAGAAGATGAAATTCAAAGAGTAATAGAATGTGGATTTGAAGGAGTACCAAGCCCAGTTGGTGAAGGTGTGGGTAGAGTTTATAGAGAAGAATCTGCATTAAATGAATATATAGAATATGCAAAAAGTACTATAAAAACTGATTTTAAGGGATTAAAAGTTGCTTTAGATTGTGCTAATGGTGCTGCATATAAAGCTGCAGTTAAAGCTTTTAGAGCATTAGGGGCTAGAGTTTATGTAATTAACGATAATCCAGATGGGAATAACATAAATGAAAATTGTGGATCAACTCATATGGAAGAATTAATGGATTATGTTGTTAGAAAGAAATGTGATATTGGTTTTGCTTTTGATGGTGATGCTGATAGATGTTTAGCTGTTGATGAAAAAGGAAACATGATTAATGGAGACTTTTTATTAACGATATGTGCTAAGGCATTAAAAGAAGCTGGACAATTAAAGGATGATACTTTAGTAGTAACTGTAATGAGTAACTTAGGATTAGATATTGCTGCTAAAAGAGAAGGAATTAATTTAGTTAAAACTAAGGTTGGAGATAGATATGTTCTTGAAGAAATGCTTAAGGATAATTATGTATTAGGTGGAGAGCAATCAGGGCACATTATATTCTTAAACCATAATACTACTGGAGATGGATTAGTTACAGCACTTCAAGTAGCAGCAATAGTTAAGGAAAGTGGAAAGACTTTCAGTGAGCTTGCTGGAGTTATGAAGGAATTACCACAAGTATTAGTTAATGCTACAGTTCCTAATAATAAGAAGAATATATATTTAGAAGATGAAGAAATTGTTAAGGCTATTAATGAGGTTGAAGCTAAACTAAATGGAGTAGGAAGAGTTCTTATAAGACCATCAGGAACTGAACCATTAGTAAGAGTTATGCTTGAAGGGGAAAATCAAGAAGAAATAAATGAAATGGCTAATGGATTAGTTGATTTAATATTAAGTAAAATTTAATTAAACTAAAATGTAGTAAAGTAAATCACAACTTAAGAAGAGGAGTCAAGCTTTAAAGCTTGACTCTTTTTATGGGAATATATAGTACATAGATAAAAGATTAATATTATAAAAATTTTAAATAAAAATTATACGAAAATTCACTTTCATTAAATCTATATTCATCAGGTAAATCAGGACCACAGCTATTTGAGCCAATACCACTTTGCTTATAATCAATAATTAAATAAGTTAAATCCTCCTTATTTAATTCAAAATTATGGTCAGTATTAGTTAACTGATTAACAGAAAAATGTGAAGCATTAAAAGCAAAATCATTTTCAGATAAAACATAGATCGTTTTCTTAGTATTACTAATAGAAACTTCTCTACAGAAATGATGACTTCCATTTTCCTGAGGCTTTATATAATCTTCATGCATTTCAGAAACAGTAGAATTAAATCTGCCTAAATAACATGATGAATTTTTATCTATATAATTTTCATATGGGCCAAAGCCAAAGTAACTTACATGTTCATATGATTTATTTAATTTTAATTCTACTCCAAAGCGAGGTAAATAAGGAGTTTTCATATTTTTAACAGCTTTAATATCACAATTAACTAAACCAGATGAATAAATGCTCCATACTACTGTAAGATCAAGAACTTTTTCTCTATATGCTGGAATTAAACTTAAAGAACTAATTATTTCTACCTTATTTGAATATTCTTTAATTTCATTATTATATACATATGTTGTAATTTGATCAAAACCAGCTTCAATCCAATCATTTTTAATTTTTCTATCATTATCTGTAGGAGCTCTCCAAATAATAAAGTCCATAGGATTATCTATAAATACTTCTCCCAATGATTCGATAAAGTCAAAGGAACCAGTATTTTTATTATATATATAATTAAAATCTGAATTTGAAATTTTAATTTTATTAACGGATTCTTCTATATAAAACTTTTCAGCAGTAGCATTAATTTTTATTAGTTCAGCTAAAGATGATATATTTTCTGCTTCATTTTTTATAATAAATTGATCATGGCCTAAAATTGTATCTTTTTCATAAAGTGAATTATTATATTTTACACTGTATTCAAATAGTATAGTAACTATTCCCTTTGGTAAATTTGATATATTTAAGTCATACCATTTTTCTTCTTTTGCTTTTAGGCTTTCTAATATTAATTTATTAGATGAAAGTAAACAACCATCTAAATACACTTTATAAGTAATATCTAAGAAGTCATTGATATTTTTAAAATCAAGCATATTTTTTAGTTTGACTTTTTTATTAGTTTGGTCTAATTCTAACGCTCTTACAGGTCTGTTAACATTTTTAAATTCTAATAATCCTGTATGAGGAGTTCTATCAGGATAAACTAAACCATCAACACAGAAGTTTCCATCATGATTTATTTCTCCAAAATCTCCACCATATCCATATGCTTTTTTACCATCTTTATATTCTTTCATAAGTAGAGCATGGTCACACCATTCCCAAACATAGGCACCTGCAAATTCATCATGATTTTGAATAAGTTCATCATACTCATTTAATCCACCAGGGCCATTACCCATTGCATGTGCATATTCACATAATATTAATGGCTTGTCTATACCTTTTTTAAAGTAATCTTTAATTTCATCTATGCTTGGATACATTCTGCTAATAACATCAAGGTTAGAAAAATCATTTTTCCTTTCTTTATTAGCGTAAAATGCACCTTCATAATGTAATGGACGTGAAGAATCTAATTTTCTAGCATGTTTAGCTCCACTTTCAAAGTTGATTCCAAAGCCTGATTCGTTTCCAAGTGACCACATAAAAATGCAAGATCTATTTTTAAAAGGAACTATAGAAGAGTCAATTCTATCTACAATAGCATTTTCATAAGTTTTATCATCAGCTATCATATTATAATTATCTAAATATCCAGCTCCATATAATTCAACAACTCCATGAGTTTCAATATCAGCTTCATTCATAACATAAAATCCATATTCATCGCATAATTCATAAAAGATTGGAGATTTAGGATAATGAGATGTTCTTATAGAGTTAATGTTACATTCTTTCATTAATTTTAAATCACAAAGCAAGTCATCATAAGTAACGGCATATCCTTTAACTGGATCAGAATCATGGTGATTAACACCTTTCAATTTTATAGGAGTATCATTAATCTTTAAAATTGAATTTTCTATTTTGATTTCTCTCATTCCTATTTTTTCTTTTATAACTTCATTTTCTGTTTCTATTAGTAATGTATATAAATTAGGTGACTCAGCATCCCAAAGTTCTACATCAGTAATATCTATTTGTAAGTTATTATCATTTATGTCTCCAGAAGAAATTATAGTATTATCTGGATTTAATAAAGTATATTTAATATGTGGATTACCAATAGTTGAAAGAATTTTAAGATTTAATTTTCCTTTTTTAGATGATACGTTTACACTAGGAGTAATCTTATAATCAACAATTCTTGACTTTGATCTTGTTAGTATATATACATCTCTGAAAATACCTGACATTCTAAATTTGTCTTGGTCTTCGAAATAAGTGCCATCACACCATTTTAAAACTAATACTGTAATAGTATTTTTACCATCAACTAAGAAGTTTGTAATATCAAATTCAGATATGCTATGAGATATTTGACTATAGCCAACAAACATATCATTTATCCAAAAGTAAAAACATGAATCTACTCCTTCAAAGTTTATATGGTAATCATGTGATTCAGAATTTATTTTAAAATCAAATTCCTTTTTATAAATTGCACATGGATTATCCTTAGGTACAAAAGGTGGATTATAAGGAATAGGATATTTAACATTTATATATTGGTTATAATCATAGCCATTCATTTGCCAAACAGATGGCACATCAATTGAATCTGAAAGATTAATTTCGCTAATATTATTAAAGTCTTTAATTAATTGTAGGCTATTGAAATAATTAAATTGCCATATTCCATTAAGTGTAAAAAAACTAGTTTGCTTATTTCTATCCTTAATATTAATAGCTTCATCAGTATCAATAAATGGAACATAGTAACTTCTTCTTTGCATCATATTTACATGCAGCTTATAAAGATTTTCGTGGTATTCATTTAATAGTGGCATATTTCCCTCCTAATATATTTAATTTAATTATGGTATAATGAATCATAATTATATATAAGTATTTTTTTTAGTATTTTTTCTTGTAATTTAATATTAATATCCAGATTAATCTTTTGAAATAGTTATAAGGTTCTAAAATATGGTATAATGTTTCCATTATAATTTTGTGGTTAATAATAGGGGCCTTATTAAACTTTTATAAATGAGATTGAGAAAAGACTTAATATAAAATCAATTAGTTTTATAGGTTTGGGAGGTATATATGCAAATACTATGGAAAAAATATACTAAAGAAAATTTTGAAATGAATGTAGATGAGTGTGGGATAGAGCAAGGCATTCCAGGCTTTGGCTATAAATATGAAGTGTTAAAAAATGCAGTTATACATTATATAAGTAAGGGGAATGGTACATTTAAATTTAATGATAAGGTATACAACCTAAAACAGGGTGATGTATTTATATTATTGAAAGGAATGAAAGTTGAATATATAGCATCTATAGATGATCCATGGGAATATTATTGGATAGGTTTTAGTGGTTCAAATGCTAATGAATATTTAAATAGGACATCTATAATTGATTCTTATGCTGCTAAGTGTAAAGGAGATTCAAAAATTCCAGATATAATATCAAATATGTGTGAAATATCAAAAACTTATAATCCTTCACGTTCTGATGATATATTATTATTAAAGGAACTTTATTCATTATTATATGCATTTATAGAGGAGTTTCCAAAGGCTTTTGAGTATAAGGATAAAGAATTACATACATATATTCAAGAAGCAATTGACTTTATTAATTCTAATTATATGAATAGTATAACTGTTAATGATATTGCTGAACATATAAATTTAAGCAGAAGTTATTTATATAAAATGTTTATGAAAAACCTTAAAGTTTCTCCACAGAAATATCTTATAAATCTTAGAATGTATAAAGCAACATTATTATTAAAAGGCACTAGAATTCCAATAGGAGAAGTTGCAAGCAAAGTTGGATATAGTGATTCCTTATTATTTTCAAAAACATTTTCAAAGTATTTTTCAATGTCGCCATTGAATTATAGAAATAATCAAACGAGTGATAATAAATAGTTATAAATTATTTGATGATTACTTTAAATTTAAAAGTTAATTTTAGATATTTACGAGTAGTTTAGAAGAAAATATAAGTATAAGAAGGAGTATTTAAATTGAATTGATGAATTCAACCTAAATACTCCTTTTAATATAGTGAGTATAAAAATTTATTTTAATATACTTTTTTAATTCTATTTAGTTACTCAATCTTGTAATTCCATGTTTTAAATCATCAACTATTGCATCATATTCTGCTTCTGATAAATTGTATTTTCTTAATAATAAGAAGCTTGTTATTATAATTATACATGGAACCAAAGTTTGAATTATGTGTATTCCATTTAATGTGAATGTAGATTGAGTAGAATTTGCTTTATAGCCAATATACGCTAGAATGTATCCACATAAAGAACCTCCAATTGCATTTGAAATTTTACTTTTAAAGATATTTAGGGAAAATATCATACCTTCTGATCTTTTTCCTGTTTTCCATTCACCATATTCAACACAGTCAGTAACCATTGAAGTTAATGTAATATATCCAGCTCCATCAAAAATTCCACATATGAAATTTATAGCTATCATTGCATATAAAGAAGAATATGATAGTAAAAATATTAAAAGTGATCCAGTAGCACCAACTAATAATCCTAAAAGAGCTGTATTTCTTTTTCCAAGTTTTTTTGTTAAATATGGAGATATTAATCCCCCTAATATACTTGCTACTAAAGTAATTGAAGTTACAACAGGAATCATCATTTCTGAATTAAAGTTATATTTAATATAATATATAGATATTGTATTTTTTATTGAGCCACTTAATTCTAGTACTAGCATTGATAATAATACTATTCTTAAAGGTTTATTTGTCTTTAATAATTCTATAAATTGTTTAAAGCCTTGTTTTTCTTTTTTAGTAGAAGTGCTACTAATTTCTTTAGTTCCTAAAGCTGTAATCCAAGTAAGTATGGTTGCAAAACAAACATAAATTATTGCTACTGTTGTCCAGTTTTTAAGAATTGATACAAGTGGAATAGTAAGTGTAGAAATTATAAATCCACCAACATATGCAACTGTTCTTGCAGATGTAACAATCTTAGTTTTTCCTTCAGAGGATCTTGTAAGATTTGCAGATAGTGACCAATATGGTATGTCCATAGCAGTAAAAGATATTCCCCAGAAGATATATGCTACATATATCCAGATAATTTTATTACTATAAGTTAAGTTTGGTGATGAAAAGCACATTATTGTTGCAAGTCCAACAAAAATAGGAACTATAAATAAATAAGGTCTACTTTTACCAAGTTTAGTGTTTGTATTATCAACTATAACCCCCATGATAGGATCTGTTATAGCATCTATAATTCTTGCTACTAAAAATAATGTACCTACAGCAGCTGCACCTACTCCAAAATTATCAGTTAAAAAAATTAGAAGGTAGGAACTAATTAATGAATATATTATATTATTGCCTAAGCTTCCTGAACTATAAGTAAGTAAAGTCTTTATAGAAACATTATCATTTTTATCAATTTTTTTATTATCTATTAGCGTATTCACACTCTCACCTCTATATTTCTTAATAATATCCTTAAATACCTGTTTAATTAAACATTGAATAGAAATCGATTTCTCAGTTTTCATATATATTATTACAAAATTTTTAGTTTAATAATATAGCATTAAGTTTCTAAAATATTGATTTATATTTCCTAATTAAAAAGATTAATTATATATTGACACAACAATACAAGTGTATATACAATTGAAACAAAAGAAATGTTACACAATTGGATATAAATTCAATAAAGGTGGCGGATACAGGAGTGATAATAGTGAGAAATAAAATTGCAGGAGCTATATATGGAATGGCACTAGGGGATTCCATGGGAATGCCTTCAGAACTATGGGGGCGAGATAAAGTAAGAAAATTTTTTGGAAAGATTGAAAGCTTGTTAGATGGACCTAAAGAAAATAGTGTAGCTTGCAATTATAAAAGAGGACAATTTACAGATGATACAGGACAAGCACTTGTTTTAGTAGATTCATTAAATAGTACAAACTTTAAACCTAATTCTAAAGATATTGCAGAAAGACTTTTAAAATGGGCTGAAAAAGAAAAGGCATTTGAAAATAATATTTTAGGACCTACTTCAAAGGTTGCATTAGCTAATTTTAGAGATGGGATAGATTCAAAAGCAGTTACAGATAAGGCTTTATCAAATGGATCAGCTATGAGAATTGCACCAATAGGATGTCTTTTTAATGCTGCTGATAAAGAAAGGATAGCTAACTTTGTTTATGGAGTTTCAGAAGTAACTCATACTAGTGATATATCAATTGCAGGAGCGGCGATGATAGCAATAGCTGTTAGTTCAGCTATCGAAAATACTGACTTTGAAGCTGTCCTAAAAGATGTTTTTGAAATGGAGCCTATTGCTAGAAAGTTAGGTGCAGAAACATTTAGTCCATCATTAACAGAAAGAATAAAATTAGGTATTTATTTAGCTAATAAATATAAGGATGATGAAGATTTATTTTTAGAAAAACTATATGACATAGTTGGAGCTGGTGTAAATATTAGCGAGTCTGTTCCAGCTGCAATTTCTATAGCTTATTATGCACAAGACCCTAATAAGTGTGCGGTGCTTTGTGCAAATTTAGCTGGAGATACTGATACTATTGGAGCAATGGCAACTGCAATTTGTGGAGCTTTTAAGGGAATAGATTCTATAAAGAAAGAGTATATTGAAGTCTTAAACGAAGCAAATGATGTTGATTTTGATAGATATATTTCTATCTTAATGGAAGGAAGGAGTTGCATTAAGTGAAAACTTTAGTACTTGGAGCTGCCATAGTAGATATTATTATGAAAATACCTAAACTACCGAAAAGTGGTGAGGATGTTTTATGTACTGAAAGAAAATTAACTGTAGGTGGATGTGCTTATAATGTTGCAAATATATTGAGAGGCTTTAATGTGGATCATGATTTATTTGTGCCAATAGGCTCTGGAATGTATGCAGATATAATAAGAAAAGGATTAAATGAAGATGGATATGATGTTTTAATAAGTGATTCAGAAATGGACAATGGATATTGTTTATGTTTAGTAGAAGATGATGGTGAAAGAACATTTATTACTGTTAAGGGCATTGAAGGGCTTCATAAAAAAGAATGGTTTAATAGCTTAAATATGAATGAATATGAAAATATATATGTAGCTGGGTATCAGGTTTGTGAAGATAAGGATGACATAATAGCAAATTGGTTAATAGAGCAAAAGGACAAGAATATATTTTTTGCACCAGGTCCAGTTATTAATGATATAGATAAAAATACAATGAAAAAGATATTTTCAACTAATCCAATATTACATCTTAATGAAAAGGAAGCTTTGGATTTTACTAAAAAGGATAATGTGGAGGAGAGCATTTTATCTTTATATGAATTAACTAAAAATATTGTATTTGTAACAGTTGGTGAAAGAGGAACAGTATTTTATGATGGGAAAGAAATTGTATATATAAAGGGTGAAACTGTGAATGTTGTAGATACAATAGGAGCTGGTGATAGTCATATTGGTGCAATTATTTCAGCATATTCTTTAGGCGCAACTAATGGATTTTCTTTAGTTGATTCAAGTAAGCTTTATTCCAAGGATTCAAGGAATATTTCTTTAGATAACTCACAGGCGGAGTGTTTAGAAAATAATGTTGGATATAATTTTGTGTCTGTATGTAAATTAGCAAATAAGATAGCGGCAGAAGTAGTGCAAATACAAGGGGCTAAGCTGAGTAAGGAATGTTTTGATAAATTTAAAGTATAAAGAGGGGGACTATTATTATGGATAAAATTAAAAATTATTTCACAGATTGGACGATGTTTGAAAAGTTATGGCTAATAACAGTATGTACAATTATGACGGTTATTTGGTACTTAAATGGAGATACACCATTTTTATTAGCATTAACTTTAACTGGTAGTCTTAATTTAGTTTTAGGTGCAAAAGGAAAGATAGCAGGATTATATTTTGCAATTATTAATTGTTTATTATATTCATATCAATGTATGGGAGTAAAGCTTTATGGAGAAGTAATGTATAATATGTTATTTAGTATTCCTGTTAGTGCCATAGCTATATATTTATGGAATAAAAATAAAGATGATGATGGGACAATACGTTTTAAGGTTATGTCTGGTAAGTTAATAGTATTATCTTTTGCTGGTACATTAGTCTGTGTATTCTTATATGCTAAGGTATTAAATCTATTAGGTGGAAATTTAGCATTTATGGATTCTTTAACAACTGTGGTTTCTGTTGTAGCTAGTATTCTTTATTTAATGAGATTTTCTGAGCAATGGTTAATGTGGGTTGGGGTAAATGCTTTATCAATAGTAATGTGGATAATGGTATATGTATCTGGTGATAAGAGTGCACTTATTATAATAGTTATGAAACTTACTAATTTATTGAATTCTTTATATGGTTATTATAATTGGAAGAAAATCGCGGGACAAACTAATTTAAAAGTAAAAAACTTTACAGAGGCAAGCTAATGCTTGTTTCTTTTTTTTATTTTGAAGAATATTTTTGTAATGTTAAAATTATGTAAAAATTGTGAAAAAAGCTTGAAATGAGCAATATAGTAGTTCTTTAAAAGTAAATAGCAAAAGAATGCTAAGGATTATAAATAATATAGTAGATACAACGAGAATAGATACTGGAGAATTTAGAGCTGATTTTGGAAATTATGAAATAGTTTCTTTAGTAGAAGATATAGCAATGTCAACAGTATCCTTTGCGAAATCTAAAAATATAAGTATTGAATTTGATACAAATGTAGAGGAGCATTATATTAAATGTGATCCAAGTATGATTGAAAAAATAGTATTAAACTTGATATCTAATTCTATTAAATATACTAAATATAGTAAGTATGGTGGAATTATAAAAATAGATATTATTTTAGAGGAGAAATGGATAAAAATATTGTTTGAAGATAACGGAATAGGTATTCCTTTGGAAATGAAAGATAAAATATTTGATAGATTTTTAAGGCTAGATAATTCTTTGAGAAGATTGAATGAGGGAAGTGGAATAGGGCTAAGTATAGTAAAATCTATGGTTGAAGTTCATGGTGGTAGTATTTCTGTAAATAGTATATTAAATCAAGGTAGTGTTTTTGAGGTTAAATTACCAAATACATTATTAGATAATTCTATAATGAATATATATAAGTTTAATGAAGCTAATACGGAGATTGAGTTATCAGATATATATAATTAGTATTTTTACATTAAATGTTCAAAAAATCTTAGTAATAAGAATTCTTAAAAGTTAGAATTCTTATTATTAAGATATTTATCTATATTTAAGGGGGGATCTTCTAATTTAGCAGCAGCTTCAATTTTATGTCTATAAAATAAAAATATTATTGAAGGTAATGCTGATAAAGCAAATATGAAATATACTAAAATTGATATTTTTTCTTTCGGATTTAAATAAAGTGACATATATATTGTAAAGAATATCATGAAAATCATAAATAAAGTCCAAAGCCAACTTAAAAATTTTAAAGTCACTAAAAGAAAGTTCTTCATAAAATATCGCTCCTTTATTTGTCACAAGACTTAATTATAATAAAATTATATAACAAATAAAGGTAATTTACTATATTTAACAATTAAGGGTAAATGTATTATCTACGAATATTGTAGATTTTTCAACATAGGATATGGAGAATAATTCTAGTATTATTATAATTAATTATGAAAAATAGTTAAAATATATTGCAAATGTTGAAACTAGTCGCAAAAATGGACAACATAGGTAATTATTAAAGTGATATAATTATATATGTTTTTAAGAGAAAATAAAAATTAATATATAAAGGGATAATAGTGATGGAAAAGAGAATAAGAAAAGCAATAATACCAGCAGCTGGTCTGGGAACTAGGTTTTTACCAGCAACAAAAGCACAACCAAAGGAAATGTTACCAATAGTTGATAAACCTACTTTACAATACATTATAGAAGAATGTGTTGCATCAGGAATAGAAGAAATTCTTATAATAACAGGAAGAAATAAAAAGAGTATAGAAGATCATTTTGATAGAAGTGTTGAATTAGAAATGGAACTTGAAAAAGCAGGAAAGCAAGAAATGCTTGAAATGGTTAGAGAAATATCTGATATGGTAAATATCCATTTCATAAGACAAAAAGAACCAAGAGGATTAGGACATGCTATACTTTGTGCAAAGACCTTTGTAGGAGATGAGCCATTTGCAGTACTTCTTGGAGATGACGTTGTTTATAATGATAACAAACCATGCTTAAAGCAACTTGTTGATTGTTATGCAGAATACAAAACTTCAGTTTTAGGAGTTCAAACTGTAGCACCTCAAGATGTAAATAAATATGGAATAGTTGGTGGAATACATATAGAAGATAGAGTATATAAAGTAAAAGACTTAGTAGAAAAGCCAGCAGTAGAAGAAGCACCTTCTAATGTTGCTATCTTAGGTAGATACATAATTACACCAAAAATATTTGAAATATTAGAAAATACTAAACCAGGTAAGGGGAATGAAATTCAACTTACTGATGCATTACTTGAACTTATTAAACATGAAGCAATGTATGCATATGATTTTGAAGGAAGAAGATATGATGTTGGGGACAAATTAGGATTCCTTCAAGCAACTGTAGAATATGCACTTAGAAAAGAAGAATTAAGGGATGGATTTATAGAGTATTTAAAAACTATAATATAATTTCTTTTATTTCCCTAGAAGAATTATTTTCTTCTAGGGAAATTTAATTATGATGAAATGACTAAGCATTTAACCATAGAAAATGATGAAGAAGATTTACATAAGAATATGGAAGTAGCAATTTCAAACTTGTATATAAGTAATAGATGTAATATTATTGTTTTAGATAAGTTTAAGGATTGTAAATTTAATTTTGTATAATAATATAAACAAGTAGGTATTAATTATTTATAAACTTATAATTAGTTATATAAGGAGTAGAGTAATGAAAAAGAATAAAAGCAAAAAGATTGTATTATGGATATTGGCAATTATTTTAGTTGTTGTTTTAGGGGCAGTTGGAGGAGCATTTATTTATGCAAATTCATTATTTAATAAGATGGAAAAGGTAGAAATAGATAAAGATAATGTTGGAATTACAGAAGAGGTTCAAGAAAAATTATCTGTATATGATGATAAGGTAACAAACATAGCTTTATTTGGGATAGATGCTGGAGAAGATGGTATTGGTAGATCAGACTCTATAATGATAGCAACTATAGATACACATAATAAGAAGTTAAAACTAACATCAATAATGAGAGATTCTTATGTAAATATTGATGGACATGGATTAGATAAGATAAATCATGCTTATGCATTTGGTAAATCTCAATTAGCTATTAAAACTTTAAATGAAAACTTTGATTTAAACATTGAAGATTTTGTTGCAGTAAACTTTTCATCATTACCTAAAATAATAGACAAAATTGGTGGAATAGAATTAGATATAGATTCAGAAGAATTAAAATATATTAATGGTTATATAAGTGATATAAATTCAGTTAATGGAACAAATTCTCCAGGAATAACAACTACTGGACTTCAGCATGTAGATGGTACTCAAGCAATGGGATATTGCAGAATAAGATATACTTCTGGTGGAGATTATAAGAGAACTGAAAGACATAGAGAAGTCTTAACTAAGATATTTGAAAAGATATTAAGTATGTCACCAACATCTTATCCATCATTATTAAATGATTTATTACCAATGGTTAGTACAAGTCTTGATGTAGGTGAAATAATGGATTTAGGTAATAAAGTATTAAGTATAGGAAATACAAGCTTAGAACAAGAAAGATTCCCAAGAGATGGGTACTGTGAAGGTCAAATGATAAATGGAGTATATTATTTAGTATTTGACAAAGAAGCAACTGTAAATCAGTTACATGATTATATTTTTGAAGATAAGAAAACTTGGTAATAATAAATAGTGCCCCTGTTGTCAATTTAATATTTAGATTGACAACAGGGGCAAAAACATATATTTCTATTATATGGGACTAAATAAATATATTAGTATTGGGATATTATTTAGTTTTATATAAATATAATTTATTGAGTTTAAGTACACCTAATTGGAGAAGCATAACAATAATAAAGGGGAATTGATTATTGTTAGTAGGGTGAAGAGGAGTATTTTACTGTTTATAGTTTATTAATGAATAAATTGGTAAGAATAATTGGTATAATTTTATAGGTTTATGTTAATTAAAAGGGGGGACAGGTATGAAGAAGAAATTAAGTATAGTATTATGTATATTGTGGATGGGATTTATATTTTATAATTCCAGCCAACCAGGAAATCAGTCAAATGAAAAAAGTATTAAGGTACTTAATATGATAAAGGAATTTCAAGATAATGCACTTGATATGATTCGTAAAATAATAAATGGTAATAATAGTTCAAGCTTAAATGGATATATAGTTTATAATGAAAGTACAAGAGAAATAATTGTTCCAAATAGTACTGTTAATTGGGGAGAGTGTAATGAAGGAGAGATAAGTAATATATTTATTAGTTATGATAATAGTGAAAATTATAACAGTATAGAGTTGTGTTGGATAAATTCAGATAATGTGGAAAGCATATCTTCAAATAGGATAAAAATTAATAAAGTAACTCAAGAATCAAATGATATTTTTAAAAATAGAATGATTAGTATTGATAAAAGTGATATTAAGAATTTGCTTATTAAAGTAAGAGATAGGATAAAGTCATTTGTGTATGAGCATTTCAATAATTTTAATGTTTTTGTTAGGAAATCTGCTCATGCATTTGAGTTTTTAGTACTTGCTATACTTTTATTATGGGCAATGGCCTGTCATGAAATTAAAGGAATGAAGGCAGTTATTTTTACATTATTAATAGTTTTATTTTATGCAATGACAGATGAATTTCATCAGTTATTTGTACCAGGAAGAGGGGCTAGTATTAATGATGTTATGATTGACTTTATTGGTGGAGTAATAGGAAGTATTTTATATAGTTGTGCTAGCTGGCTTTGTAATATTAAAGTAAGTGCTTTTGAAAAAGTCTAATTTAGAAAATATGCGTGCCTTCAGGTAGGACTTAATATTTAGGTCTTATCTGGAGGTATTTTTTATGTACAGAAAATATAAAAAATTTCAAGTCGTAAAGATAGTTATATCGATAGGTTTTAAGAGTTATAGATATAGGTTTGACACTATGAAGTGGGAATTATCATATCTAGATGGTGTTATAATAAAAATATTATTTAGATAATCCTTCATTTTTTATATGTAAATCCATTTGTGGGTATGGAATACTAATATCTTCATTGTCAAAGGCAACTTTTACAGATTAAAGTAAGTCAAAATGTACCTTCCAATAATCACTATTATTAACCCAAACTCTTACTACAAAGTTTATAGCACTATCACCATGATTAGAAAGAGCAATAAATGGTTCTGGTGTTTTTAAGATTAAGTCATGAGCTTCCACTATATTAGATAAAACTCTCTTAACCTTTAATATATCTTGTTCATATCCTACACCAAAAGTTAAATCAACTCTTCTTAATTCTTTAGCAGAGTAGTTTACTATACTTCCATTTGCTAAGGTTCCATTTGGTACAAGTATTAATTTATTATCAACACTTACCATATGTGTATAGAACATACCTATTTTTTCAATAACACCATTATGTCCAGCACCTTCAACATAATCGCCAACGTTGAAAGGTCTTATTAATAAAATTACTAAACCACCAGCAAAGTTAGATAAACTTCCTTGAAGAGCAAGCCCAATTGCAACCCCAGCAGAAGCAACTAATGCTGCAACACCAGTTGTTTTAATTCCTACATATTCTAAAACTACTAAGACTACTAGACCTTTTAAGATTACTTCTAAAAATGTATCTAAAAATGATCTAATAGTTACATCTACATTTCTTCTTTCTAGAGCTTTGTTTAATATGTTAACTATTTTTTTAGCAAGTTTCCAACCAATCCATAGTAAAAATATTCCTATAATTAGCTTTATACCATCAGTAGTTGCCCAGTTAACTATTTTTCCTAAAAATTTTTCTAAACTCATAGTTATAAAGAACCTCCTTTTTTATTATAAGCTATTTTATTATATAGTATTTTTAGTAATTATTACAATGTAATTATAAAAAGTGTTTTAATAAGTGATTTTTGTATATATTTAGTAGAATTTGTAATTGTTTAAATATTCTAAAAAAAATATACTTAAATAGACATCAATATACATTTTCCTCAGGGGGAAAATGAAAACAACTCCTTGATAATATCATGAGTAAAATATCATTATGCAAAAATAATACGGTTTCATAAAATAAAAAACTCCAGCCCCTTGAGGAATTTAAGATATTAAAGGTGAAAAGATAAAAAAGTACAATTATATGGTGATTTAAGGATTGAAAAAACAGCGACAAGCTATGCTTCGCTGTTTTTTCAATTAACCTTTTAATTAGGTGTGAATAATAATATGATTTAATGGCTAGACTTTCAATAAATAGATCGAATAAATAATTTAGTTAGAGGTGAATTAGATGATTAATTTTTTGGTAGGTTTAGGAGCAAGTATAGGAGTTATTATAATTTATTCATTATTAAAGGTTGCAAGTGATTTTGACGATGAAGTTGATGAAATGTATAAAGAATATGATTACTATGATAATTGTGAGTTAAATAAAAAATATAATTATTATGAGGATACACATAGAAAAAATCCTAATAAGGATCAGTATGAAAATAGATAATCTAAAGTATATAAATTTTTGTAAGTTAAAATTCATATAAGTAAATATTCAATAATAATAGAAGAAAAGTTAATTATATACAAAGTTCGTATTTATAGTATAATAAGATTAACTCTCTTTAATTAATCCTCTTTATTAGTGGAATTAAGATTATTTAAGTTGTTTAGTATGCTAATCTTACCAAATTAAAATTTGGAGATTTACTTAAAGTATTAACATTTAATAAATATAAAGAGTAGGATTAAAAATATGAATTGAGTAGGAGTAATTAGTGAATAAAAAGAAAGATATTACTTATATAGATTTTGATAAATGGAATGATAAAATTATAAAAGTAGGAATTATTACTTATGTAATAACTATATTTATTGAATTATTGCTATTTAGATTATATAAACCAACAGTTTGGTGTTCTAGAAGGCAATATTTTAATGGAATTATTTTAACACCAACAATATTTCAAGGAATTGCCTTGATTTATATTATTTTTATAGCAAAGGTTTTAAGCAAGTTTGTAAACCAGTACATTACTACTATGCTTCTTATTATAGGGGAAGTTGGATATACTTTAGTAGCTGTTGCGGTACATACATCAGTAGAGTTTATGTGTATAGTTCTTATGTATCCTATATTATTTACTTCAGCATATAAAGATAAGTTTTTCTGTTGGTATACTTGTACGATTTCAATACTAGGATATATATTACTTAAATTTGGAGTTATTCCTTCAGTTGAATATAGGATATATAATTCATCAGTGGTATATTGTATAATTTTCACAACATTACTGGTATTTATAGCTATTTGGAGCTTGGTTATGAAAAAAATTAATGTTGAGTTTGATACAAATGCGGAAAAATTACGTGAAGAAGCAAGTATAATGAAAACTGCAGCAGAAAAAGATTCTTTAACCAACCTTTATAATCATAATTCATTTTATGAAAGGTTAAATGATAGAATTGATAAAATTAAACCACAAGAAAAATTACATCTAATAGTTGTTGATATAGATAATTTTAAAAGTATAAATGATACTTATGGTCATATAGCTGGTGACAAAGTTATAATACATTTATCGAATGTAATAAAGAAGACATTGAATAAATTTGATTTTGCTAGCCGATATGGCGGTGAAGAATTTGTTGGTGTTTATAATAATATCTCTGAAAATGAGGTGATAGATATTGCCAATAAGATAAAAGATGAATGTAAAAATGCTATAATTAAGTATGAACTTTTAGGAGACAAGCCGTTTGAGATCAGGTATACAGTAAGCATAGGTGTAACATCGTATATTAAAGATGTTAAAAGTGGAACTGAAATGTTTGAATATGCTGATAAGGGCTTGTATGAGGCTAAGCAAACAGGAAAAAATAAAGTTATATTTAATAAAGTAAAAGCATAATAATTATAAAAAAAGGCATATAAAATTTCTTTGGAATATATTGATAAAAGAAGCGAAAAAGTATATATATAAAAGTAGAAGCAAGGGTGGTTCTATAGTAGAAATACTAGAATCAACTTGCTTTTTTATTTAAAAAAAAGTGTAATGACGATAAAGCTGTGTATGATTCCTTTTGCATGAGGACATATAAATGATTTTATGCAGTACAGAAACACTTAGTTTATATAGTAAATTTTATAGGGGTTTATAAGAAGATAATTTTTAGGTATGCATTATAAAAGGATTAGGGGGGAAAGGTATGGATAGTATAATTATGAATTATATTGAAGAAAAATTAACTGATAATTTGAAGAAAGATTTTGTAGTTGCAGCAATACACTTTATAGTTGATGAGGAATTATGTAGTGAAGAAGATATTAAAAAAATAGAAAATAGAAAAAAAGATAAAAGAGATGAAAAAGTCGATGATTGCTTAAAGCTTTCAGCTATTTATGGATATATTGTTTATAGAGCAGTTACATCAGGAAATTTAGATGAAGAAACTGATATGAAGTGTTGTAAGATATTAATGGAATTAAGTAGAACGGTAAGTAATTATATAACTGCAGAAATAGAAGGAAAAGAATTAGTGGATTATTTTAAAGAATTTACTTCAAAATTAAGAATAAGTAATGAGTGTAATAAATTTGTTCTAAATAAAATTAATAATATGGAAGAATGTGATATTCAGTGGGAAGCAACTCATGAGAATTAATAATTTAAAAGAATGTAATATTAATTTAGAAGCTAGTCATGAACTTTAAAGATTAAGATATAAAAAAAGCCCGAAAATATCAAGAAATAAGATTTTTGGGCTTTATATTATATTTAAAATTAATTATTTACCTTCAAAAGATGATTCATCAAATTTAATGAAAAAGCCTTGTGGATGAGCGCATACAGGACATTTAGCAGGAGCTACTTGACCTTCATAAATAAATCCGCAATTTGTACACATCCAAGCTGATGTTGCAGTATCTTTAAATAATGATCCGTTTTCAAGTCTATCTGCATATTTCTTAAATCTTTTACTGTGAACATTTTCTACAGAAGCAACATTACTAAATAATATTGCTATATCAGGGAAACATTCATCTTTAGCTATTCTAGAAAATTCAGGATAAACATTTACGCCTTCGTTATTTTCATCACGTTCTGCTAATCTTAATAATTTTAAAGTACTAGTTTCAACTTCAACAGGATAAGAAGCAGTAATTTCTATTTCTTGTCCGGAGAATTCTTTTAATTTATCCATAAATTGTTTGGCATGAGCAATTTCTTGATTAGCAGTATAAAGGAATAAATCTTGTAAGATAGAATAGCCTTCCTTTTTAGCAGCAGAAGCAGCAAATGTATATCTATTTCTTGCTTGGCTTTCACCAGCAAAAGCTTTAAGTAAATTTTCTTTTGTCTTACTTGAATTAAAATCAGTCATTATAAATTACCATCCTTTCATCTCGTTTATTTTATATTCTATGCAATTTACCAAATTTTATTCAATAGGGCAATATTCTTTAAAAACTCAAAAAAATTTCAGAAAATAACCTAATTAATTTACCTCAAATTTCCAATAGTGTATTGAAAGCTATTATGGAAGAGTGATAAAATATGTAGATAGAGATAGGGGTTGATAAAATATGAATTGTTCAAAACATCATGATAGAGAAGCAAAAGGAATGTGTGTCAGATGTAATAGGCTTATTTGTGAAGAGTGTGCAGTAAAAATTAATAATAAATATTATTGCAAAGAGTGTGTTTCTGAAATGTATTCAACAGATAATGAAAATGATAATACTTATAATAATAATTCAAATAATATGAATTATACTAATGATAGTAATTTAGGTAATAATATAAATGAAATAAATAACCCAAATAATAATCAAGAACAATTAGATTTAGGGAAAGTCAATTCATATACAAATGTGAATGTAAGCGATAGTTTATATAGGAATTCAAATAATAATTCACAAGAAAATTTATATTCAAATTATCAAACTAATCAATATGGAAATACAGGTGTTAAAATAGATAGAAAGTATAAAGAAGCAAGTTATGTTTTATCAATAATAGCAATTGCACTTTTGATTCCTAAGGTGGTTTTGGCTATTGGTGGTTTTGCAGATTGCTTTGAAAATATGTATCTTTCAATAAGGTATGATGAAGGGGTTAGAGCATTATTTTTCTTTATAAATTCTTTATTAACATTAATTGAACCATTAATAATTATTGCATTAGCAGCATTATCATTTAAGAACTTTATGAAATTGAAAAAGGTTGTTAGGATTATAGCCCCAATAGCTGTAGTTGCGATATTTACATTATTAATATTTATTACTGGAAATATTGCATTAAGATTTATATACATTAGTCCATTTATAAGCATGTTATCTTACATTATTCCTGTTGCTTTAATTGTAATAGCAAATTGTTTAGATAAGGAATAAGTTTAATTAAATACAAGATTATTAAGCAAGTTGATGTTAAGATTAAAATCAATCTTTTGAATAGAGTTTTAATCTTAACATTTTTATTTGTAAAAGGTTTTATTAGTATACTTAATAATGTAAAATAGGATTAATGAAATAAATTAAGGAGATAAATTCAATATAGGAGGTAAGGATATTGAGTAAGATAAAGGTTTTAAGCGTATTTGGAACGAGGCCTGAAGCAATAAAAATGTGTCCATTAGTTAAAACGTTAGAAAAGGATGAAAGAATAGAATCAATAGTATGCGCAACAGGTCAGCATAGAGAAATGTTAGATGCAGTTTTAGAAATATTTAATGTAAAGCCACAATACGACTTAAATGTAATGTCACATGGACAAACAATTGTAGATGTTTCAAATAAGGTTTTAACTGGAGTAGATAAGGTAATTAAAGAATGTAATCCAGATATAGTATTAGTTCATGGAGATACTTCAACTACATTAAATGGAGCATTAGCAGCTTTTTATAATCAAAAACCAATTGGGCATGTAGAAGCAGGGCTTAGAACTGGAGATATATATTCACCATTTCCAGAAGAAGCAAATAGGAAGCTTACTGGAGCAATTGCAACATTACATTTCGCTGCAACAAAGAGTAATAGGGAAAATTTAGAAAGAGAAAATATACATAATAATATATATATAACAGGTAACACTGTAATTGATGCACTTTTAAGTGTAATAGATGAAAATCATAAGTTTGAAGATGAAAGTTTAAATAAGATAGATTTTGAAAATAAGAAATTAATTTTATTAACTGCGCATAGAAGAGAAAATTGGGGAGAACCAATGAAGGGAATCTTTGCAGCGGTTAGAGAAATGGTTGCTAGAAATGAAGATGTTAATGTTATATTCCCTATGCATAAAAATCCACTAATAAGGGAACTTGCAACTGAAGGGTTCAGAGGAATTGAAGATAAAGTACATTTAATTGAACCTTTAGAGTATGTTGATTTTGCTAATTTAATGGCTAAATGTTATCTTATAATGACTGATTCAGGAGGAATTCAAGAGGAAGCTCCTGCACTGGGTAAACCAGTTATGGTTTTAAGAACTGAAACTGAAAGACCAGAAGCTATTGAGGCTGGCACAGTTAAATTAGCTGGTATAAATAAGGATGATATTTTTAATATAGCAAATGAACTTATTAATGATAAAGAAGCTTATGAAAAAATGGCACATGCAGCTAATCCATATGGAGATGGAAAAGCTTGTGAAAGAATAGTAAATAATATAATTGAATATTTTAAGTAACAAAATCCTCCTAAGAGTAATACTGAAGTATTACTTACTTGGGAGTATTTTTATTTTTTAAATTTGGCAAAAAGATATATAATTAATAAATTAATTTATGAAAAATTACTATTATTTTTGTGATATGTTATACTTGAACATAAAAAGAAAATAATGTAAAGTTAAATGTGCAAGAAAAAATTTGCTTTTAGAATTAGAACTAGGGGATAAGAGTGTGTTTAATTTAGGTAAGGAAGAAGTAGTGAAAAAGAATAATCAAATAATAGTATTACTTATATTAGCTTCATTATTAGTTATTGGCTTTTTTGTTTACTTATTTATAGATTATGAAGTTGGATATAAATATATAGCGGGGCAAGGTTTTATAGCATCTACAGATGATATTGTTACTTGTATATTTTTAAACATAATGGCCTATTTAGGGTGCTTAATTTATTACATAGGAAATGAAAAAGATGAGTATTTTATTATTTCATTGATATATTTAAATTTATTAATAGGTATAATATATGAAAGAATATTTGGAATTGAAAATTTGGGAATAATTAATGCAATTTTAAGAGCGCTAATATTAATATCAATTTTATATATAAATCGTATAAAAAGCCTTATTGCAAGTGGTAAAAAAATAATAGTATCAAATTTAGTTATAGGATTTACCATTATTAATATTTCTATAGAAGGATATCTAATAAATAGATATAGAGCTATGGGATATCGGAATTTAATAATAATTGCAATTATTCTATCAGTTATTATTAGTTTCATAGCAATTATAATTTTAGCTAGAAATGCTATTAAGAACTTAGATGTATTATATTCTTATGTGCTTACAAGCATTTCATTATTAGTTAGTAGAAAGTTTATTATTATATATGGAATATTTAATTTTCCAACAGAAAATAATTTAGGAATACTTAAGCTATACATGGGTTTAACTAAGTTTTCATTTTTATTTATAGTATGTGGAGTTTTTATGCAAGTTCTTTTGAAAACAAAAGAAAGTGTACAATTAAGCTCTGAGTTAAAAATATTTTATAAATTAGCAGAGTTTAATTATAGTGAACAAATAGCACTATTTGATAGCAATGGAGAGTTATGTTATGCAAATAAAAAATTTAGGGAATCAATAAGTAAATCACAGGATGAACTAAAGCAGTATGATGATATAAGAAGAAGTTTATATGAAGGTGGATATAGTGTTTTAGGATTGATTAAGCTTTTAAATGAAAACACTGATATAAAGAAGGTTTTAGAAGTAGAAAATATTGATAGAGTTTTTGAAGTTTATGGTCAAAAAATATATACACCTAATAATAAGATTTATTATGCCTTTAAATTTAATGATATAACTGAAGAGTATCGTAAAAATCAAGAAACTAAAAATAATGAAAAAATATTATCGGATATAATAGATGATATACAAGAGATGATAATAGCTCTTGATAAGGATGGAAATATTATATTTTTAAATCTAACAGCTAAAAAGTACATTGGAGATATTGATTTTAAACAAAAGAAAATAAATTATGCTAGTTTAGTAAGTAATCCTGATCAAAGAGAAAATTTTGAAGCAAAAATAAATGAAAAAATAAGATATTCTATAAGTATAGATGAAGGAAAAACTATAGAAATTGAATCTATAACTTTAAAGATAAAGGATAAAGAAATATCTAAAGTGGACAAGATAATTTTAGCAAGAAATCCAGGTGAAAGTAATAAATATAACAACCTACTTTTAGAATATGATAAATTTAAAGAACATGAAAGAATAAAAAATAATTTCATTATAAATTTATCTCATGAATTTATAACACCTATAAATGTTATTTTTTCAGTAATTCAATTATTAGAGAATGTAGATATTTCTGATAAAGATCAATTAGTAAGCATATACAGTAAATATAAAAAGCCTGTAAAGGTAAATTGTTTGAGGATATATAGAACTATTAATAATATAATTGACACATTAAGACTAGATTATGAAAATATTGAGATGAATTTCAAAAATATAAATATAGTTGAATTGGTAGAAGAAATTGTAACCTATATTGCAAAGTATTCAAATAATATTAATATAATATTTGATACAGAATTTGAGGAAAAGATAGTAAGTTGTGATCCAAGTAAAATAGTTAAAGTAATTACTAATATATTAGCTAATGCTATTAAATTTAGCCCAAATAATAGTGAAATACATATTAATATTAAATGTGAAGATTCTATGATAATTATTGAATGTATTGATAATGGAATAGGTATAAGTGAAGAGATGATTGAAAATATATTTGAGCCATTTTTACAAGTTGATAATTCATTGAGAAGAGCGAGTGAAGGTAGTGGAATGGGATTAAGTATTGCTAAGAAGCTAATAGAGCTACATAATGGAAGTATTTCTGTTGAAAGTAAATTAGGAATAGGAAGTATCTTTAGAATAATTTTACCGGATAATTGTTTAGAAAGTTCACATGATAATATTAGTAAAATTTACGAAGTGAACAGTAAAGAAATAGATGCAGAATTATCCGATATATATAATTTGTATTAATTTAAACACCATCTTAAAATATTAATAATTTTAAGATGGTGTTTCTTTATTATAAGTTGTGAAAAGTAATAAGAAAAAGTAGGAGAAAAATAAACAAATAGTAAATGAATAATTAACAAATTGCTAATTATATAAAAGTTATATTTTTAAATTTATAAAAAATAAAAATTGAATTATAAATTTAATTTAATTCAAAAAACAATTACAAAAATGAACGTAAAGAGTTTAAAAAACGAAAAAAATAGAGTAAAATATAAAAAGATAAGTACTAAGTAAGGCAATTATCTATATTTGGCGAAAAAAGGAGAGGTGTAAATGAAAAAGATAGTATCGTGTACTATTGCAACTGCTTTAGCTACTACAAATTTAACTACTGTATCTGCAGATACTATAAAATCTGTAACAAAAATAGATGATTCTATTAATGCTAATATTAATGAAGAAGCTAATAGCTCAGTAGATGTTACCATAGAAGATATAGAGAAAATTGAAGGTTCATCTGAGGAAGGAATGGTAACAGAAAATAATAATGATTCGACAGATTTAGGAGATGAAGTTGTAGAAACAGAAGGTACTGAAAAGGAAACAACTTCTAATAATGAAGCTGATGAAATGATGAATGAAGGTATATTAAATTCAGAACAATCTTCAGAATTAAATTCAGAGGCTAGCGAAGTAGATAGCAAAGAGAGTGAGCAACAAGAACTTTCAAAATCTAATGATTCTACATATTTACAATCAGCTAAAAGATATGGGAAATTAGAATTTGATATGAATTTTGCAATGCCAATATCAAATACAGATTCTATGAAGCTTAAAATAAGTAAAGAGAATCAAGAGATTGGAGTAATAACTGATTTATCTGTTGAAGAAGGAACTTTCAGCAATGGTGCAACTTATAAAATTGAAACGTTAAATTCAAAGAAGTTACCGTTAGAAAGTGGAGATAATGATATTTACTTCTTACATATAACAATAGAAAAATTAGAACTTGGAACATATAGTGCAGAAATTACTGCTGAAAGTTATGTAGATACTACGGTTGAAAATATAGAAATAATGGATTTCTCAAAGAGAGTTATTTTAGGAAATAGTAGTAATGAAGCTTTAAAATATAATGGAGTATTTTTAGCTGGTGATGTAAATGGTGATGGAAAAATCGATATGGGTGACTATGAACTTATATTTGAAAATATCGGATCATCATATAACTCAAAATATGATGTAAATAAAGACGGAAAAATTGACATTGCTGATTTAACTTATGTTAATGAAAATATTGGATTAAGCCAAGGTCAAGTAGTAATTGAAAATACTGATGCAATCCTTGATGTTAATAATGTTAACGTAGATGAAAGTAAATTTAAGTTAGAATTTGGAGATAACTTAAAAGATATATTCTTAGATAATGAGAAATCAATAGGAATTGCGAAAAATGATGGACAGGCTCCTAGTAAAGAATCACCATTAGTTATTGATATTGATTTATCAAGTGCTATGAGGAAAAATGGATTAGCTAGAACTGGAAATGGCAATGAAGCTGTAGAAATGGAGAAAATAGTATTAAAGGCTCCTGAAAACTCTATTAATGCAAATGCAGGAATGCCAGAGGCAGGAAGTATAACTTATACTGATGAAAATGGTGTTCAACAAACAATTGAATTTAATAGCAATTCAAGTGATGTTTCAACAGCATCAGTATATTCAAGAAGCGTGGATGGGGATATAGTTATTGATTTAGGAACTCAAGTTGCTGTTAAACAGATTTCTATAAATGTAACAGCAAATAGAGGAAATAAAAATATTTCTGAAATAGCAAAAATTGAGTTTTTAAATAATGTATATAAGGAAGTTCCAGCTCCAAATATGAACATTCCTACAATAAAAACTTTAGAAACATCAACAAAATTACATGATGAAAGAATAACAATATCATGGGAAGCGCAACCAAATGTAACATCATATGAAGTAATGTATCAAAAACTTGATGCTAATGGAAAAGTTGTTAGTACAAAGAAGCTTCAAACAAACGAAACAAATATAAATATATTAGATAAGGATATTAAGCCTTACGACTTATATAGAGTAAGTATTCAATCATTAAATGGTGAATGGAGCAGTGGTTACTTAAGTGAAGATGATGTACCATCAGCTTTTGATGGAAAGGCAGATAACGTAGATGCTGACTTTAATCCAATTGATAGTTACTACAATGGTGATAAGGGAAGTGTATCAGAAATACAAGTTGTTCCATTAAATTCACCAGAGCCACCAAGAAACTTAACAACAGAGCAAGGATATAAGTCATTTACAGTAAGCTGGGAAGAGCATTCTGAAGCAAGAGACTTTGATATTTACTATAGAAAAATTGGTGATGAAAATAAAAATTGGATAAAAGCAAATGATAATAATAAAGAAGTTGCTGAAGGTAGCCAAGATATTACTAATCCAGATAAGAGTAAATTAGTAAGAAGTCATAGCTATACAGTTAATGGGCTTGAAGATAATGTTTCTTATGAAGTAAGACTTACAGCAACTAACCATTTAGGTACAAGTGAAATGTCTAAGACATATATAGCAAGTACAACATCAGTTAATCCACCAGTAATGCAAGAGTACAAGCTTATAAATAGACCAACAGATGAAAATGAAATTGGTACTACACATATCATTGATGTACGTAATAAGCTAGATGCTGATGGATGGGCAACTCAAGATGATTACTTACATTATGACTCTGAATATGCATTAGTTGATGGAGACTTTACTACTGAATGGAAGGTTGATAACTGGGATACAGGAGCTAGTTATGGAGCTGATAGAGGTTCAGAGATTACATTTGATGATACTTATACAATAGGCTCAATAGGAATTGGACAAACTTTAGAAAAAGGAAATTATATGGGCTTATATAAAGTTAAGGTTACTTATTGGGATGAAAATGGTGATAAACAAGTAGTTTATACAGAATCAATAACTGAAAAGTCTTCTAATGGACATAATTATTATATTGTAAAATTACAAGAACCAATAACTACAAATAAAATAAAGGTAGATACATCTGGATATGGTGGAAGTATACAAAGAATATCAGAGCTTAAATTCTATGAGTATGATAGCTTAGCAGATGATATAAAAGATTTATATGAAGATGATTTAAGATTAGTTCTTAAAGATACAGTAACTCAAGATATGTTAGATGAGTTAGCAGAGAGATTAAATACTCCAGATCCTATTTGTGGTGAATATCATCCAGAAAAGTCTGTTTTAGAAAAGGAATTAGATATTGCACAAAAGTTATTTAATGATAAGGAAGTTTCAGAAAAAATAACAACTCTTGATGCTAGTATCAGAACTGATAATGAAGGACCATCTTTAGGAATGGAAAATAGTTATCAATCATTAGGAAGTGTTGCAAGACCTTCAGTTGATGATGATGGAACAGCTAAGCAAATAGCTGTATATATGGGTTCATCTGATCCTAATACAAAGGTTGATATAGTATTCTTACAAAATTATGGACAACCAGGAGAATATATAAGTAAGGTTTATACAATATCACCTGGTAGAACTGAAATAACTATTCCAACAATTATTTCTGCCGATGTAGAAAAGGGTGGTCAAGTTATGGCTAGAGTTACTCAAGGTTCTACAACTGCAAATGTACAAATACGTTTAAGTGGAGTTACAGAAATTCCTCATTTAAATGTTAATAATTTAATAAATGATGATTCTAAGGAAAGTGAAGTTAAAGATAAGATTAGAACTTACATATCAGAATTAAGAACATATATGTCTGATATTAAGACACTTTACCCAACTCAAGTTAGTGATAAGGATAAGATAAATAATATATATCTTTATGATGAACAAACATCACCTTTAAATACAACAGATATTGAAGGAGATAGATTTACTCTTACATTACCTGCATCAGAAATACTAAGAGGTATAGAAAGTGGGTTAGAAGGTGATACAGAAGCTCAAGTAAATAGAGTTTATGATGCACTTTTAGCTTGGGAGCAAGAAGTACAAGTTGGTTTTGCTAAGAAAGGTGTATTTGAAGAAGTTCAAGACTTTAATGGAAATGGTCAAATTGATGAAGAAGACCAAGCATATTTCAAAAAGCATAGAGCACCACTTACAAGATTAAATATTAAGTATCAAAGAATGATGATGGGAGCAGCGGCTTATGCATCAAGTCACCATATAGGTGTTGGATTTGGTTCAGCACAATATATTCAAGGTGTTCCTTATAAATTTGATGATGCTGGAAATGTTATAAATGCAAGTGAAGCACACCTTTATGGAGGTTTAATAGGCCATGAAATGGGTCACTGTATGGATATTGGAGATAGACTTTATCCAGAAACAAGTAATAACTTAATGACTGCAATAACTGGAACTATGTTAGATGAAGATAGTCCATATGCATCAGCAATGAAAGATTTATATAAGAAGGTAACTTCAAATACTATAGGATTATCTACTGATAGAACTGTTGTAGTAAACATGCTATGGCAACCATACCTAGCATATGAAGATGACAGTACTTATAAGATGTTATTTACAGATAATGATGCAGATTTAAGTAATGATTCATTCTATGCAAAATTAAATAGAGCATATAGAGAAATGACAGAAGAAGAAAGAGCTGATGGAGATAGAGATCAATGGTTAATAAGAATGACTTCAAAAGTTGCAGAAAAAGATTTAACTGATTTCTATGAAGCTCATGGAATAGTGGCAAATGCTACAACTTTAAAATATGTATCTCAATTCCCTAAAGAAACTAGAAAGATTCAATATATAAATGATGAAGCTAGAAGAAGAAGAATGGAAGGAACTGCAGATATGGAAGCAGGAACTACACTTTCAGCTAGTTTTGGCGTTGATTCTAAGGGAAATCAAATTGTAAGTGGTTCTTATGTAAATGATAAAAATGTTACTATTAATTTATCTGTAGATAAGAGCAATGATAATATCTTAGGATATGAAATTTATAGAAATGGTAAACCTTGTGGATTTATTGAAAGAGATAAGGCTTCTGCAGATACAGTTTATACTGATGTTGTTGATAATATGAATAACAGAGTAGTAACTTATTCAGCAGTTGCATATGATTATAATTTAAATCCTACAAATACAGTTGAATTAGGAACTGTTAAGGTTAGACATGATGGTGGAGTTGCTAAGTCTAGTACGATTTTAACTACAAATACTATAAGTGTTGATGAAGGGCATAACGATATTCATTCATGTAATGAAAATGAAGATTTAAAACTTGCATTAGATGATGACAATACTACTGCTTACGAAGGTAGAATGTTAACTAAGGATGAGTTTAATAGTTCAGTTCATTTAACTGAAATGAATCCAAATAACGATCCATATGTAGTATTAGATACAACTGAAATGAAAACTTTAGTTGGTATTAAGTATACTGCACCAGTACAAACTTCAGGATTCATATTTAAGAAACAATCTGTAGTAAGTACAGCTCTTAAGAAATATAAAATTGAAGTAAGTAAAGATGGTTCTAATTGGACAACTGTTAAGGAAGGAACATTAGATTTAACAGCAGATAATCCTACAGCTACAATTTACTTTGATAAAGAAGGGGGTACTGGAGGAAATCAATTAAATTCATATAATGCAAGATATGTTAAGGTTACAGCTCTTGGAACTAAGAGTATTTCGGCAGCAGAATTAGAAGTATTAACTCCTCCAGGAGATAATATTGAAATAGGTGTATCTGATGACAATATTAATTACAAAAATGGTATTGGAATATTAAAGGATAAATTTGTTTATCAAGTTGACAACCCTGATACTGCTGAAAATGAAGAAAAATCAATACCAGCAGGTTCAATAGTTATAACTGGGGAATATAGAGGAAATCCTGCATTCAATGTGCCTTTAGTATTAAATCAAAATGAAGAGCATATTGCAGATAAGTATAATGGAATACTTATGGCTGAAATTCCTGATAATGGAGATTTAGAAGAAATATCAGAAGGTAACTGGATTTATTGGGTTGAACCACAAGATGCAGCAAATTTCATGACTGATAACACTGAGATTTTTGCAGAATTATATAGAACAGATAGTGCTGATGCCTTAACTGGTGGTCAAAGACTTGTAAGTGATACATTTAAAATTGCAGTACCAGATAAATTACCAGAAATAGTATTATCTTCAGGTACTACTACAACAAGAAGCAAATCAAATGTTAAGACTTTTGAAATTAAGGAAAATGTAATTGAAAAAATTACTGAAACAAGATAAAGCTTAGCAAGCTTAGAGAGTGACAAGTTTTAAGTGGCAAGTCACAAGGTTAGCAAGTGACAAGTTATGGTTTAAATTCAGCTTAGCTGAATTTGAAAAAGTGTATTTGGAAGAAACTCCGCAAGGAGTTTCTACTTAAACTACTAACTATTAGCTACTAACTCAAAACTAAAGTAATGGGGGGATAAAATGAAACCAGATAATTTTGAAAAAAAATCTGTTAGAAAAGCTAACAATAATAAATATAATAAAAGAATTGTAAGTTTAATTGCATTATCTGCAGTTGTTGTAAGTACATGTGCAGTGACAAAAAATATTTCAGCAGATAATAAAGAAAAGAGTAGCAATGTCTCTGTTGAATTGAATGTTGAAAAGTTAGAAAGAGATAAAGTGAAGATAGAATTAGAAAACTTTACTCCTGTAATAAAATCATTACAATTAAGCTTAAAGATTGATGGTAATGCAAAGTTTAGAGAAGACAGCATTAAATGGCTTGTAGAATCATATGCAGATGAAAGTTCAAGTGATTTAAAAACTCATGTAAAAATGGGTAATGATAAAAAATCTATGGAGATATTCATAGTTTCAAGTGAACCTTTAGTTAAAAATGGTGGAACAATAGAAATTTGTGAAATAAATGTTGAAAAAGATTCAGTAGGAAAATCAGCATATAGTATTGAAGCTAATGTTAATGCTGAAGGGGAATCTTATAGCTATGTAATTAACGATACAAATAGACAAGTTAGTGGAATTGATATGGCTAACTTAAGTGAAGAAAAATTAACTATAAATTCACTACCAGTAATAAGCTTAAAAAATTCTCCTGCAATAGCTGATGGAAGTATAATAGTATCTAAAGGTGACACTTTTGATGCAAAAAGTTATATTGAAGTTAATGATGAAGAAGATGGAGAAATTTCAGTTGATGAGGTTACTGTAACTGGTAAAGTTGATACTAAGAAGGTTGGTACATATAGTATTAAATATTCAGTTAATGATAGTGAAGGTGATGAGGTAACTTTAGTACAAACTGTTATGGTTGAAGAGGTCAATGCTAATAATGCAACTCCTCCAACAATTACTATTAACAATAATGGACAAGGAGATGGAAAATTAGTTGTTACTGAAGGTAAGGTAGGAAATTTACTTGATTTAATAACTGCAGTTGACTATTTAGGAAGAACTATTAATGTTAATATAGAAGGAAATTATGACTTAAATGTAGCTGGAGAGTACAAGATTACATTAGTAGCTACTGATAGATTAGGAAATGAATCTAGAAAAGATATTGTATTAACTGTTGAGAAGGCACCAGTAGTTCCAGATCAACCAGATCAACCGACTCAACCGGATCAACCAGATCAACCGACTCAACCGGATCAACCAGATCAACCGACTCAACCGGATCAACCAGAACAGCCAGGTCAACCAGATGGATCAGGATCAGCAAATAATAATGAAAATAATGGTACAAATAATAGTACAGATAATAATGGTACAAATAACAATACAGCAAGTAATAATATAACAAATACTGATAGTGAGAAGAAAAATGAACTTCCTAAGACAGGGCAAGGAGTATTCTATGGAGTAATAGTAGCTATAGCAGCTGCTATTATAGGAAGTGGAATATACTTAGTTACAAAAAAGAAAAAGTAAAATAAATTTAAAATATTGAACCCTGAAGGTGCAGTTAAAGCTGTATCTTTAGGGTTTAATTATTATCATATAATATCCAAATAAGAAAATAAGAAAATAAGAAAATAAGAAAATAAGAAAATATGTTAAAAAACATAAAAAGTAAACATTTTCTATGATTCATTCAACAAAAGCACCTATTATATAAAAATAATCCATTTATAATAAAATATGTAAAGGGTATCAAAAAAGAGATTCGGGAGGAGAGTTTATGAGATTAACAAAAAGGGCAAAATGGTGCTTTGGAATTGGAGCGATAGGTAAGGATGCTATATGTAATTTAGTAGGTATATTTTTAATGGTGTATATTACTGACATATTAAAATTATCACCGGCATATGCAGGAGCATTATTCTTTGTAGCTCGTATTTGGGATGCTGTAAATGACCCAGCAATGGGTATGATAGTTGATAATACACATACAAAATGGGGAAAATTTAGACCCTGGCTACTTATAGGAACAATTATTAATGCAATTGTATTTGTTTTATTATTTACAAGTGGTAATATGTCTACTTCGCAATTATATATTTATGTTGCGGTAATGTACATTTTATATGGAATGACTTATACAATTATGGATGTTCCTTATTGGTCATGGTTACCTAACTTAACATCAGATCCAAGAGAACGTGAAGAAGTTTCAGTAATTCCAAGGTTTTTTGCAAGTATGGCTGGATTTATAGTGGGGACATTTGGCTTAGCTATAATAACTAACTTTGATAGAATATTTGGAAATGGAGATTTAAAGGTAGGTTATACAGCATTTGCAGTTGTTATTGCAGTAATTTTCTTAGTTACTATAGGAATTACAGTATTTAATGTTCCTGAAATATCTACAAAGAAAAGTATAGAAAAGACTAGTTTAAAACAAGCTTTTAAATTATTAATAAAAAATGATCAAATGATTGCATTTATGGGAGTATTATTAGCATTTAATCTTTGTACACAAATAGTAAACGCAATATTAATTTATTATTTTAAGTATGTAACAGGGATGGAGAGTTTATTTTCAGTATTTAACTTTTGTATATTAGCTGAAATGGCAGGACTTATGTTTTTTCCTAAGGTTGCAAAAAAATTAGATAGACCAAAGGTTTATACATTAGCATGTTTATTAGTAGTTTTAGGATTAGGAATAATATTTATTGGTGGATTTATTGCACCACATAATGCAGTTATAGTCGCATTAGGAGCAATTACCTTAAAGATTGGATCAGCATTTTCACTTGGAATTACAACTGTATCTATTGCAGATGTTATAGATTATGGTGAGTTAAAGTTTGGAACAAGGAATGAATCAATTATTTGTTCTGCACAAACCTTCCTTATGAAAGCTTCACAAGCTGTATCAGGATTATTTACAGGAGTTGGACTAGCTCTTGTTGGATATGTTCCAGATGTAGCACAAACACCTACAGCAATAATGGGTATACGTATATTAATGATTGGAATACCAACAATATTTGTAGCATTAAGTTACTTTATTTATAAGAAATACTATAAATTAAAAGGAAATTATTTGAAAGAAATTGCAAAAAAAGTTGAACTAAAAGTTGCAGAATAAAATTACGGGGGAGATTAATCATGGGTATCATTTTTAATGAAAAAAGTAGGGAGTTTCATTTATTCAATAACAATCTAAGTTATATAATTAAAATTTTAAAAAACAATCAATTAGGACAATTATACTTTGGAAGGAAAATTCATCAAAAAGAAAATTATGACTATTTACTTGAATGTGCATATAGACCAATGTCTGCATACATGTATGAAGGCGAGTATGAATTTTCATTAGAGCATATAAAGCAAGAGTATCCATCATATGGAACTACTGATTTTAAATATCCTGCATATGAGATCATTCAAAATAATGGAAGTAGAATTACTAATTTTGAATATATAGAGCATAAAATATATGGTGGAAAACCTAAGTTAAAGGGTCTTCCAGCTACTTATGCAGAATCAGATGCAGAAGCAGATACATTAGAAATAAAATTATATGATAAAGAAATTGATGTTGAATTAGTTTTAAATTATACAATATTTAATAATGAATCTGCAATAGCAAGAAGCTGTAGATTTATAAATAAAGGCAAGGAAAATCTAGAATTAACTAATGCTATGAGTATGTGTTTAGATTTACCTGATTGTAATTATGAAATGATTCAATTATCAGGTGCTTGGGCAAGGGAACGAGAAGTAAGACATAGAAAGTTAGAGCAAGGTATACAAGCTATAAATAGTACAAGAGGAAATTCGGGGCATAATCATAATCCATTTATAGCATTAAAACGTCCAAATGCTGATGAGTTTCAAGGTGAGGCTTTAGGATTTTCTTTAATATATAGTGGCAACTTTTTAGCTCAGATTGAAGTAGATACTCATGATGTTTCAAGAGTGTTAATGGGGATAAATCCTTTTGGATTTACATGGAATTTGGGGAATAATGAAGAATTTCAAACTCCAGAGGCAGTTATAGTATATTCAGATAAAGGAGTAAATGGTGTAAGTCAAACATATCATAAACTTTATAGAACAAGGCTTGCAAGGGGGCAATGGAGAGATAAGGTTAGGCCAATATTAATTAATAATTGGGAAGCAACTTATTTTGATTTTACAGAAGATATTCTTTTGGAAATTGCAAAGACTGCTAAAGATGATGGAATTGAATTATTTGTTTTGGATGATGGATGGTTTGGAGCTAGATCAGGTGAAACTAGTGGACTTGGAGATTGGTATGCAAATACTGATAGATTGCCAAATGGAATTTCAGGATTGTCTAGAAAAATAGAAGAGTTAGGGATGAAATTTGGATTATGGTTTGAACTTGAAATGGTTAATAAGGATAGTGAGTTATATAGAAATCATCCTGATTGGATAATAAAAACTCCAAATAGATCAAGCTCTCATGGAAGAAATCAATATGTATTAGATTTTTCAAGAAATGAAGTTGTAGATTATATTTTTGAAATGGTAGATAAAAATTTAAGTGAATCTAGTATTTCTTATATAAAGTGGGATATGAATAGATGTATTACAGAATGTTATTCAGCAGCTTTACCATCATATAAACAAGGTGAAGTATTTCATAGGTATATTTTAGGGGTTTATGATTTATATGAAAGATTAATAAATAAGCACCCATATATATTATTTGAATCTTGTGCAAGTGGTGGAGGGAGATTTGATCCTGGTATGCTATATTATGCCCCTCAATGTTGGACTAGCGATGATTCTGATGCTATTGAACGTATTAAGATTCAATATGGAACTTCTTATGTTTACCCAATAAGCAGTATGGGTGCACATGTATCTATAACTCCAAATCATCAGCTTTTCCGTAATACTTCATTAGAAACTAGAGGAAATGTTGCATACTTTGGTGCTTTTGGATATGAATTGGATTTAACTAAGTTAACAAAAGAAGAGCATGAAATAATTAAAAAGCAAGTTGAATTTGTGAAAGAATATAGAGAGCTTATACAAAAGGGTACATTCTTTAGGTTACAAAGTCCTTTTGAAAATAATATTTCAGCATGGATGGTTGTATCAGAGGATAAGAAAGAGGCTATAGTTGCTTATTTTAAGGTATTAAATGATGTTAATTGTCCATTTAGAAGAATGAAGTTACATGGGTTAAATGAAAACTTATTATATTCAGTAAAGACAATAAGTAGTTCATCTAAGGAAAGTAGAAATAGTAATAGTAATTCAGATAAATTTAATTCATATTATGGAAGTGAACTAATGAATTTAGGATTAATAACTACAGATCCATCAGCAGGGCAAGTATTAGATGATGGAGAAACTTGTACAGATTATTGGTCAAAAATTTATGTAATAAGGGCAGAGGAGAAATAATATGAATTTGAAAACTAAGAGAATACTAATGGCGTTTATAGGTGTAGTCGTAACGGGGATTAGTATTGGAATGTTTCAATCTTCAGCATTAGGAACAGATCCATTTACTAGTTTTACAACTGGATTATGTAATGTTACTGGATTATCTTTTGGAGCTTTTTATACTATATTATGTGCTTGTATGTTAGTAATTGTATTCATATTAGATAAACGTTATATTGGTCTTGCAACTATATTCAATTTAATTGGAAATGGATTTATAGCTGATATAAGTAGAAGTTTTATTGAAAGTATTATAGTAAATCCAAGCTTTTTAATTAGAGTAGTATTACTAATTTCAGGTGTAGTTATAATGTGTCTTGCAGCATCACTATATTTTACAGCTGATCTAGGAGTATCAGCTTATGATGCAATTTCTAAGATTATGGCTGATAAGAAGATGGCACAATTTAGACTTTGCAGAATTTTAACAGATTTAATTTGTGTAATTGTTGGATTTTTATTAAAGGCTTCAGTTGGAATAGGAACTGTAGTTACAGCATTATTTATGGGGCCGCTAATTCAATGGTTTAATAATAATGTTTCGGAACCACTATTATATAAAAGTAGTAAAAAAGATAGTTTGAAAATTAATTTTTAAAATTAATAATAGTAATTAAGTAAAATCCTTTAAAATAACATTTATAAAAAATAGAGAAAAAAACGGGCAAGGTAAGCATTGTCCGTTTTCTATTTATATAAAGTCTAAGGATTTAATTTCCATTTCAAGTCTTTTCTTATGTTCATCCCTATTGGATTTTCTATATTTAGTAGGAGTTAATCCAAATTTGCTTTTAAATACTGCAGAATAAGCTTCGGGATTTTTATATCCGCAGTTCAAAGAAATTTCTTCAATTGATTGGTCAGTTAAAGTTAAAAGTTCAGCAGATTTAGTTATTCTAAAATTAGATAAATAATCTTTAGGGGATATTCCTAAAATATCATTAAATAGTATATATAAATAACTTCTACTAATAGAAAGATGTTTAGCAATATCATTAACCATAATTCCTGATGAATAATTATTTTTTATAAAGCTAATAGCACCTCTAACATAGGTGTTTTTAGTTGTAAGCTCTTTACTTATACTATTTTTAGAAATATTACTATCATTAATTAATAAGGAGAAAAATTGATATAATAATCCTTGCAAGTAAAACTCTTCTTTTAAGTTTGATTCATTATGTTTAAGCATTTTTAATACTAATTTCTTCATTTCGCTTGAATTATCATTTTTAAATATTAAATCATTATGATTTAATCCAATTTCATGAAGATATTCAGCAGCCCTAGGACCTGAAAAACCAATCCAAATATATGTCCAAGGTTCTTTGCTATCTGCTTGATAAAATGTTCTAATATTTGGTTCAATTAAGAATCCATGATCTTTTTCAATGGTGTATTTTTTATCATCAACATAATAATAACCTTTTCCGGATAATACATAATGAATTATGTAATTTGCTCTTACTGCTGGGCCAAAATTATGTAATGGAGCACATTTAGCATGTCCGCAAAAACATAGATAAAAATCCTTGAATTTTCTACTGGATAGTTGTAATACAAAAGAATCTTCCATAACAATTCCTTTCTAATTATAGATATTTAGGGTCTAAAGATTTTCAAGTATAAATTATATTATACAGTTATTTATTATTTCATTCTATACATAATAACTTTATATTAGGTAAAAATATAATTAACTGGAAATTAACATCATGTTAACCAATTTAATCAAAATAATGGTTATTATATTTTAAGTAGGGAAAAACTAAAATCATTAAATTATTAAATTGTTAAAAGTATGAGGGAGGAAATTAACAATGCATAGGTTTAAAAAAATAGGGGTAATAGCATCATTAGTGGCAACTATGACTTTTAGTATGATAGCCTGTTCTAGCAATAATTCAGAAGGTGGAAATGCGGAAATAGACACAATAGTAGCTAGTAATGAAGCATCACAAAAAACATCTACGGCAAAGTATATATTTATGTTTATTGGGGATGGAATGTCTTATCCACAAGTAAATGGTGCACAAATATATAACGGAACAGTTGATAATGAGGATTCAGTTGAATTAACAAGATTAGGATTTACTGAATTCCCAGTTACAGGCTCAGCATCAACTCAAGACTCAACATCATTTGCACCAGACTCAGCTTCAACAGCTACATCAATAGCTTCAGGAGTTAAAACACATAGTGGAGTTATAGGGTTAGAAGCTGATAAAACTACAGAAGTAACAACAATAGCTGAACAATTAAAAGAAAAGGGATATAAGGTTGGGATAGTTTCAACAGTTACATTAAACCATGCTACTCTAGCGGCGTTTTATGCTAATGTAGAATCGAGAAATAGTTATTATGATATAGCACTTCAAATGGCAGATAGTGATTTTGATTACTTTGCAGGTGGGGAATTGGGGCAACCTACAGGTAAAGATAAAGATCAAAGAGATATTTATGAAATATTAGAGGAAAAGGGATATACAGTAACTAGAGATAAAGATGAAATATTATCTCTTGACAACGAAAGTGGAAAGGTGTATGCAATTAATCCAGAGTTAGTTGGTGGAGCTATGGAATATAGCATTGACATGGATGAAGATTCGTTAAAATTAAGTGATTTAGTTAGCACTGGAATAAATGTTTTAGATAATGAAGAAGGGTTCTTTATGATGGTTGAATCAGGTAAGGTTGACTGGGCCGGGCATGCTAATGATGCTATGAGTAATATTCAAGATGTAGTAGCATTTGATGAAGCAATTTCAGAAGCTGTTAAGTTTTACAATGAACATCCAGATGAAACTTTAATTATCGTTACGGGTGACCATGAAACAGGGGGTATGACTTTAGGTCAAGCAACAACTGGCTATGATACTGCTTTTGATTTACTTTCAAATCAAAAAATGTCTTATGAGGCTTTTGATGAAGTGTTAAAAACTTACTTAGAAGCTAATCCAAATGCATCTTTTGATGATACTTTTTCTTTAGTTACAGAAAACTTTGGATTACTTAAAGAAGGGGAAGATAATAATCTTTTAGTTTTAACTGAATATGAACTTAATAAAGTAAAAGCTGCTTACGAAGAGACATTAAAACCAGCAGAGGAAAGAGCTACTGGTGAAGAAGCTACTATATTATATGGTGGATATGAGCCATTAACAGTAACTTTAACTCACATATTAAATAATAAGGCTGGTATTGGATGGACATCTTATTCACATACAGGATTGCCAGTTCCAGTTTATGCAATAGGTGCAGGAGCTGAAGAATTTAATGGATTCTATGATAATAATTTCTTTTTGCAAACTTAGTGGATCATTATAGGTTACATTTAGAAGTTTTATTAATAGGATTTTTTGTTGTATTGCTTATTATATTTTCAGGTAGTACAGGGGTTAGAACTATAATATCATTTGCATTTACATTGATATGTATATTAAAGGTATTTGTTCCAATGCTCCTTAAAGGATATCATCCCATATATTTAGCATTAATTATAGGTGTTGTGATATCTACAGTAACTCTTATATTAGTAGGAGGATTTACTAAAAAAGCTTATAGTGCAATCTTTGGGTCAATAGCATCATCACTTATAACTTGTGTACTTGCTATTTTCTTTGGCAATTTATTTAATATTCATGGATCAATATTGCAGTGGTCAGAATCTCTTATTTATTCTGGATATCAAAATTTAAATTTAACTTTAATATATCAAGCTGGTATTTATTTATCATGTTCAGGAGCTATACTTGATTTAGCAATTGATATATCAGCAGCCGTAGAAGAGGTAGTTGATAAAAAACCTGATATATCTAGGAAGGAAATATTATTATCAGGCCTTAATGTAGGTAGGTCAGTTGTTGGCTCTCAAACTACAACTTTACTTTTAGCTTATATGGGGAGTTTTATTGGAGTAATGATGGTTTATATGGCACAAGGGACTCCGCTTATGAGTATATTAAATACAAAATTTATTTCATCTGAAATAGTACAAACATTTGTAGGTTGTATAGGTCTTGTTATAGTATCACCTTTAACATCTCTAATCTGTAGTATAATTTATACAAAAAAACATAAGCTTTAAAATTTAGACCCAAATGGTGAAGAAGTTTGACTATTTGGGTCTAAATTTATTGTAATATATAGTTTTCAATATTCATTTAACAATAATTATATAAATATTACAATAAATTGTACTGTTTACATTATTGTTTATTGTTATAATTTAAATTTTATTTATTTTATAGAAAAATGATAAAAATAAATAAAATATGTCAAAAAATAAGGAAAAAATATAATATAATTATTATAAATTTATGTAGAAAGTTAAGTTGGGGTATTTAATGGTAAAGAGAATAGTAAACGTAATTATAAA
This sequence comes from Clostridium sp. RTP31139st1_H3_RTP31139_211217, assembly GCF_040227035.1. Taxonomy (NCBI): domain Bacteria; kingdom Bacillati; phylum Bacillota; class Clostridia; order Eubacteriales; family Clostridiaceae; genus Clostridium; species Clostridium sp. RTP31139st1_H3_RTP31139_211217. Next base: position 44,338 of record NZ_JBCOAB010000012.1, on the reverse strand, counting down.
CGATTTATCAAGAAGTGTAAGTTATAGTCAAGAGCAAAGGGAGCATATTGAATATAGTTTGACTGTAATAACTTATGAATTAATAAAGCTTATTTTGATAGTTTTAATTTTATATATGTTAGGACTTTTAAAAGAAGGACTAGCTGTATTATTAGCAATAATAATAACTAAACCATTTATTGGTGGATATCATGAAGATAGTCAGATAAAATGTTTTTTTGCAACAATGACAATAGTATGTGGCTTGATTATATTAGGAAGAAGTATTGAATTAAATATGGTATCTATATAAAAGTATAAATTAATTATTAAATAATGAGGACTCTCATAACTAATTTTTATATGTTATGGGAGTACTTAAATTTTAAAAGCTTGAGATTTATTTAAATTAAAAGCAGCATCAAATTAAAAAACAACAAGTATACTTTAATCATCAACAAAACATTTAGAAGAAGTGGATTTAATTAAATAGGGATAATTGGACTTTTTAAGCTCTAAGCATTTATACGATAAAGTTTATTTTTATGATTTATGGCAATAATCAAAATAAATGAATTTATAAGAGGAGTTAAACACATGAAGAGAGTGATTAAAAGAGTAACTAAAGTGTTTACTGTTAGTTTTTTATTAATAAATACATTTATATTGACGGTAAATAGTGAAAATGTTGATTTATTTAAAGTAAAGCTTGAAGAAATAGGAATTCCAGAAGAGTATTCAAAAAATATTAGTGATCACATAGAAAACTTAGATATTAGTGCTGAAGAGTTTCAAGCAATAATGAATAATAGTAGTGAAGTGTTTTCTAGGATTGAAGAAGGTCAAGAAATAAGTGATTTTTCTTTATCAGACCTTGTTGGAATATATGGTGAAGCATTAAGAGTTGCAAATGATTTAGATATTGAAGTTAAGATTGATTCAAATAATAAGGAAGTAGAGATTAAGGATAAAGAAAATGATGAGATATTACTAAAATGCCATATTGAAGATGTAAAAAAATATTATGAGAATTATAAAAAATCACCACTCACAGATGAAGAGTATGATGATTTATTGAAGTATATAGATAGTAGTGATGATAGTATATCAAATAATAATGAAGATTCATCAGTTTCAGAAAAAAAAGATACAAATGAAAATAGCATAAATAATGATATGAATGAAGATGATACAAATATAGATAAAGTTGAAGTAAGTGATGCTAGTAATACTATAGTAAATGATTCTGAAAGTAATAGTTCGATTAATAAAGCTGATACGATTAGTCAGAAGAATAGATATAGAGTATTAAGTATTATTTATTTGGTTTTATTGTTATGTGTGCTTTTATCAATAGTGAGTAGTAAATTATTTAAAGAGAAAGATGAAAAATGGCAATAAATAGGATATAGCCTTTTTAGGCAAAGAATGAATTTAAATATTATAACGAAAAGTGTTAAAAACATAAACTCGCAGGTTTAATATTTTTAACACTTTTTATTAACATAAATAAATATAATTTTAAATTAGTCTAAAGAATATAAGAATTTATGTATATCATTAGTAGTTTCTTCAGCATCTATAGTTAGATGTAGCATGTCTGTATAGATAGTTTCAGATTTTCCATCAAGAGGAAATCTAGATTGCTCTATATTAGGAGTACCCATGCCTAGAACTGTAGTAGCTATAGAGATAATCTCACTATTAGTAAGATTAGTTGTTACTAAAGGCAAAATATCGTCCATTATAGAAATTAGTTCTGTAAGTGATGAATCTTTAAATTTGTTAAATAAAGCTTCAAGAACATCTCTTTGTCTTTCACTTCTTTTATAATCACTACCTTCAGTATATCTTATTCTACAATACGCAGCCGCTTGAGTTCCGTTTAAGGTTTGGGTACCAGCTGAGGTTAATTTTTCAGTATTTGTACCATTTTCACTATCAATATTTTTAATATATCCATTTATATAATTTAATTCTTCATTAGTTATATTCATTTCAACCCCACCAAGTTTATCAATAATTTCAGGTAAAGTGTGTAAACTAACAGAAATAAATTTATCAACAGTTAAATTAAAGTTGGTATTTATAGTTTTTAATATAAGCTCTGGTCCGCCATATGCCATTGTATAATTCAAGTTATCTTTTCCAATTCCACCTGGTAAATCTAAATACATGTCTCTCATTAGTGAAAAAAGTTTAAGTCTATTATTCTTTTTATCTATTCCTAATATCATAGTACAGTCTGCAGCACCATAAAGATTTCCGTATTCTTCATTTTTACTGTAATCTGTTCCTAATAGAGCAATAGTTATAAGATCTTGATCTTCTTTTGCTGGTTCCTTACCAGTTTCAGTTACGACAGATCTATCAATTTCCACTCTTTCAACCTTAGATGAATAGTGATTAAGAGCAAATGCTATACTTCCAATTATTAAAACTAATACTAAGCAAATACCCATTAGAACCTTTTTTGTTGTAGATAATTTTTTCATAAGTTCCCCCTATAGTCCATAAAATTTGTAATTTTTAATAGTATAATAATTTTAACATGAACAAATGAAGTTTGACAAAATATATTAATATTTGATTTTGGAAATAAAATACTTTTTCTGTTTATTAAAATATTAAGTAATTTATATATGAATCTTTTGTGTGAAATTTATAATTATATTTAAGAAAAATATGATATTATTACATGGAAAGCGCAATTATAAAACTTTATTAATTAAATTAAAAAAGTTATTTAATATTTGAAAAATATGTTATATAATAATAAGTGAGGAAATTAATAATTATTTGGGAGGAAATTAATTATGGCAGTATTAGTATCTGGGGGAATGGGTTATATCGGAAGTCATACAACAGTAGAACTTTTAAATGCAGGATATGATGTTGTAATTGCTGACGATTTAAGTAACAGTAAAGAACTTGTTAAAGATAGAATTAGAGAAATAACAGGTAAGAACGTTAAATTTTATAATGTTAATTTAACTAATGTATATGAAACAGAAAAAATATTTGAAGAAAATAACATAGATTCGGTAATTCATTTTGCGGCCTTTAAAGCAGTAGGTGAATCAGTTGAAAAGCCATTAGAGTATTATTACAATAACTTAACAAGTGCATTAGTAGTATTAAAGGCTATGAAGAAATATGGATGTAGAAACTTTGTATTTAGTTCATCTGCAACAGTTTATGGAGATGCAAAGGTAGTTCCTATAACAGAAGATTCTCCATTATCAACTACTAACCCTTATGGATCAACTAAGCTTATGATTGAAGATATGTTAAGAGATATTGCAAAGGCAGAACCACAATTAAACATAGCGATACTAAGATACTTTAATCCAGTTGGAGCTCATAAGAGTGGAACAATAGGTGAGGATCCGAATGGAATACCAAATAACTTAATGCCATATATCACAAAGGTAGCAATTGGAGAATTAAAGCAATTAAGAGTATTTGGTAATGACTATCCAACTCATGATGGAACAGGTGTAAGAGATTATATCCATGTTGTAGATTTAGCTGTAGGGCATGTTAAAGCTTTGGAAAAACTTGCAACTAATCCAGGACTTGTAACTTATAATTTAGGAACTGGTATTGGATATTCAGTACTAGATGTTGTTAAGGCATTTAGTGAAGCATCAGGAAGAGAAATTCCTTATGAAATAGTAGAAAGAAGAGCAGGGGATATTGCTACTTGTTATGCTGATCCTAAGAAAGCAAATGAAGAGTTAGGATGGAAAGCAGAAAGAGGAATCAAGGAAATGTGTGAAGATTCTTGGAGATGGCAAAGTAATAATCCTAAGGGATATAATTAGATAATGTATGCTTTTATAGCTAAGGAAAACAGAATTATTGCTTTTCCTTAGCTTTTTTATTTTGTAAAGTGAATAATTGTAAAAGTCTATTAATATAACTAAATAGATAATATAAAAAGAAAAATATGTGAATATATTAAATTTAATGATTAAAGGTTACAATGATAATTACAAAATGTTAATGAACATAAAAAGATGTTTGAAATGTAAGGGAAAAATTAAAATATATACAAGATAAAAACGACTTCTGTAAAGTACAGAAATCAGCTTTTAGTAGTTTAAATTATTTCTTGTATTATTGATATAAGATTTACTTTAATTAATTCTAATGTAGCATATTTTTAATAATATGGTATGGAAATTATAAATTAATTTTTATTTCAGAGTATTCCATTTCGTTATTAGAAATTGCATAAAATGTAATTTCATTTATATGACTTAGTTCTGAAGATGGAATAGAAATTTCTATATGTTGATGGTTATTATCATCAGTAATGGTTTTACAATCTAAAATTCTATCTCCAACTTTTACATATGAGTATAAAGTTTCATTATTAATAAGAGGAATTGATAAATCTGTCACTGCATAATTATCATTAATTTTATAAGTATTATCAATGTTTGTAAACTGAGAATTTATTAGATTACTATAACTTGACAATGGTTTATTATAACTTATTTCTTTCATTGATGTGGCATCAAAATATGTTGAGTTATGTGTATATTCTGTAGACTCAAATAACACAATATCAGGGTTAAATAAATTTATATAATAATCAATATCAAGTATATTTTGATAATTATGAACTAGAATAAATTCAGAAAAACTATCTGTTAAAAACTTATGCTTATTATTAAAATAACTTCCAGCAAACACTAATATTTTTGGAGCTTCAATATTATCCGTATTAATATAGTGAGCAAAATTACTGTAATGTTCAGATATTTTAATTTTATCTATAAAAGTATCTACATTTTTTATATTTGATGAATCTTTTAGTTCATAGGTAATTGTTTCTTCATTAATAGGAAAATATGAAACTGGCAATGTAGTATGAGTACTTACCCCTATATCATAATTATTTATATCAAATTTATCTATAGAGGAATCAATTTCATTTAGTTTATTTAATATAGTAGATATTCCTATAATAGCCCCTGTTTCATTCCAATGATTAGCATCATATTTTTTATCAAATACTTGATAATTATTTTTTGCATTAATAAGATTATCACCAGTATATACATAATTTATATTATTTTTAGTAAGACTATCTAAAAGGTAGTTAAGGTTAAAATTCTGATAATTAACTCCTATTGGTAAGTATTCAGAATATACGGTGGTCTTACTAGGTTCAACAGCATATAAAAAATTTATATCCCTAGAATTACAATAATCCTGTATTTTTAAAATAAAATTAGAAAATGTATCTTGATATTCACTATCGAATCCTTCTCTTGATAATTTTGAAAATACATAACCATCTTGTCCATATTGATAGCTAGGATGAATCATATAATTAAATAATGAATCCATAGCTTTAGTATATGCATTAATCATAGTCGTTCTAAAACCAATTCTATTATTAATGAATTCTTCTGCATTTGTAGTGAAGTCTCCAGATAATACATCTGAAATTTCAATTAGTTTTTTATTATCTATTTCAGATATTTGATTATTTTTTAAATTCATAGTTATAACAGGTATAACTAATATTAAAATAAAGGCTATTATTCTTAAAATATATATACGTTTCATATAATCACCACCAATTAAAATTGAAAATAAATAAATGGACTATAGGTTGAATTTACAATGAAAACTATACAAGTGATTAATAACAGAGATAAAAATATAGTTTTTATTACTTCAAAATACTTTGTTGAATTATATTTTTTAAAAATATTAGGAAGTATAGGTGTTGATATAAAAATAGAAATTATTAACCATACTATCATTCTAAAATTCATAAAGTAAGGGAATTCAAATGATAGAATTTCATTATGAACTAGTCCAAATAAAACTAGGATAAATTTAAATGCATCTTGCAATGTATTGAAGCTAAAGAATACCCAGCCTATAATAACGATAAACATGGTGATTAATCATTTAATTATATTAGGAGTTTTTATATACCAATGTTTATTATGAATTAATCTTTCGATTACAATAAAGAAACCATGCCATACTCCCCAAAAAACAAAGTTCCAAGAAGCGCCATGCCATAATCCAGTAATTAAAAATACGATTAGAAGATTTATATAGGTATTACCAGTCCTATTACCACCTAATGGTATATATATATATATTCTCTAAACCAAGTAGATAACAATATATGGCATATTCTCCAAAATTCGGTAATTATTTTAGATATATATGGATAATTAAAATTTTCCATAAATTTAAATCCAAACATATATCCAAGACCTATGGCCATATCTGAGTAACCAGAAAAATCAAAGAATATTTGTAGAGTATAGCAAATTATTCCTAACCAAGCTGTAGGTGTATCTATAACATTATATGAGTATGGAATTACCCATGCTATAAAATCAGCTAAGATATCAGCTATTATAACTTTTTTTGCAAGACCGATAATAAAGCGTTCAATTCCATAACTAAATTTTTTTAGTGTTTCCTTTCGATTTCTAATCTGACTATCTATATCCTTATATTTTACTATTGGACCAGTAACTAATTGTGGAAATAGAGAAATATATAGCGCGACTAGGAAGGGATTTTTATTAACCGTGGCAACCCCTCTATATATATCGATTATATAGGACATTCCTTGAAATGTGAAAAATGATATTCCAATTGGCATTACAATTTGTTTTAATTGAAAATTGCTATTAAATATATTATTTATATTGTTTATTGTAAAATCATAATATTTATAGTAGAACAAAATACTTAGATTTAATATTACACCAATTATTAGTAAAAGTTTACTTAAATTAGATTTTTTATTAAATTTAAATATTAAAATACCAAATGTATAATTTATTAGAATTGAAATCAGTAGTATTGGAACATAATTTACTCCTCCCCAAGCATAAAAGAATATACTTGCTAATAGAAGTATATAATTTCTAATTTTTCCTTGGCATAAATAATAAAAAAGCAATGTAAATGGTAAAAAAAATGAAAATAAAAATTTGCGAACTAAATACCAAAATTATTCCTCCTATGTTATACTAAATTTTAATTATATGTTGTGCATATCTGAGATTTTAGGTAGTATATAATAATAAAAATACACATAAGAAATATTATAACTTAAAAGCTATAATTATTAAATTTATTATATATGAAGTTTTAATGATAAAATATAAAACTAGTAAAGCTATTTACTCGTTTTATGAATAGGTCTATAATTGTATAATTGAGAAATCAAAATAATTAATAAAGGATGGTAAGATCTACGTGAATATATGTTATGGGATTATTACACATAAAAATAGCAATATTTTAAGAAATACTATAAACTTATTATATAGAGATAATGATATAATTTTACATGTAGATAAAAAGGTTGACAAAGCAATTTTTGGTGAATATAAATCTGTTGCGGATATTATGGATAATAATGTTAATGTTCAATGGGGTACATATTCTCAGATTGAAAGTACATTAAATATAATAAAAAACGCAATGAAGTATAATTTTGATTATTTATGTATTATATCAGGCGATGATATGCCATTAAAAAGTAGCACTATGATAAAGGAGTTTTTTGAACGTAATAAGGGTAAAGAATTTATAGGGATAGATACAGGTATAAATTATAACTCTATTAAAAATAGAGTTAAATATGAGCATAAAGGATATCATTATAAAAAAAATAAAAATATTTTAGAAAAAGTAGCTGCAAAAGTTCAAAAGGAATTATCATTACAGAAGAAAAATAATAAGTTTGAATTATTACCAAAGTTGTATAAAGGACCAAATTGGTTTTGTGTTAGTCATGAATTTTGTATTTATTTACTAGATTACATAGAAAATAATAAATGGTATGAAGACGCTTTTAAAAAATCATTATGCGGAGATGAAGTTTTTTTTCAAACAATAATAATGAATTCTAAATTTAAGAATAGAATTTATAGGCTTAATGAAGTTGATGATAATCATATGGCCTTAAGATATATAGATTGGAAAACGGGACCAGAGTATCCAAGGTTATTAGATGAAAATGATTTTGAAAAAATTAAAGAAGATAAAAATAGTGACTGCATATTTGCTAGGAAATTTAATGAAAATTTAGATATTAATAAATTTAATAATATATTTAATTTATATGAATAATTAGTTTATAAATAATTACTAAACTTTTCTATAAATATATGATAAAATATAAAGTATTATGAAATTAATTGTAGGATTAATTAGGAGGAATTAATATGAACGTACCTTTTTCACCACCAGATATAGCACAATTAGAAATAGATAATGTTGTTGAAGTGTTAAAATCAGGGTGGATAACTACAGGACCTAAGACAAAAGAGTTCGAGAATAAAATTGCAGAGTATTGTGAAACTGAGAAAGCAGTTTGTTTAAATTCTGCTACAGCTGCATTAGAAATGACACTAAGGGTATTAGGTATAGGAAAAGGAGATGAAATAATTACTTCAGCCTATACATATACGGCATCTGCTAGTGTGATTGATCATGTGGGGGCAAAGATTGTATTAGTTGATACAGAAAAAGACTCTTTTGAGATGGATTATGATAAAATATCAGATTTAATAAATGAAAGAACAAAAGCAATTATTCCGGTTGATTTAGCTGGTATAATGTGTAATTATGATAAATTATTTGAAATTGTTAATAGTAAGAAGGAAATATTTAAAGCAAATAACGAAATTCAAAAGGCTATAGGAAGAGTAGCTATAGTAGCTGATGGAGCTCATTCATTTGGAGCAAAATATAAGGGGAAGATGAGTGGAGCAGTTGCTGATTTTACTAGTTTTTCTTTTCATGCAGTTAAAAATTTAACAACAGCAGAAGGGGGAGCAGTAACTTGGAGAAAGATTAAAGGTATTGATAGTGAAGATATATATAAGAAATATATGATACTATCTCTTCATGGACAAACAAAAGATGCTTTATCTAAGACTAAGATAGGGTCATGGGAGTACGATATTTTAGAGCCAGCCTATAAATGTAATATGACTGATATAATGGCTGCTATAGGGTTAGCTCAGTTTACTAGATATGATGATATATTAAAATATAGACATAAGATTGTTCAAATGTATGATAAGGGATTTAAGAATAATTGTAATTTAGAGGTATTAACTCATGATAATGGAGATAGTCATTCAAGTTATCACTTATATTTAGTTAGATTAGTTGGGAAAGATGAAGAGTATAGAAATGAAGTAATTAGAAAAATGTCGGAATTTGGAATTGCTACGAATGTTCATTATAAGCCATTACCTATGTTAACTGCATATAAAAATTTAGGATTTGATATTAAGGATTATCCAAATGCATTTAATATATATAGGAATGAAATAACATTACCTCTTAATACTGTTATGACAGAGGAGCAAGTAAATTACGTAATAGAAAAACTTAATGAAATAGAAAGAGGATAGTATATGTCATTGAAAAAGTACGATAACTTGCCAGAGTTTATGAAAAATAATGAGGTAAAGGAATATTACGATATTCTTAATAAAAGAAGAGGACAATTAGCCTTGAAGAGAGCTTTAGATTTTATCGGTGGATTAATAGGTACTATAGTACTTTCACCAATAATGATTATTTTAGCGATAGTTATAAAATGCGAATCTAAGGGGCCAGCATTATTTAAACAAGTTAGAGTAACTCAATATGGTAGAGAATTTAAAATATTTAAATTTAGAACTATGGTTGTAAATGCTGAAAAACTAGGAACACAAGTGACATCAAAAGATGATCCTAGAGTTACTAAGGTCGGAAAGTTTTTAAGAAAGTATAGATTAGATGAATTACCACAAATAATAAATATATTGTTTGGAGATTTAAGTTTTGTTGGTACTAGGCCAGAGGTTCCAAGATATGTTAATGAATATACAGATGAAATGATAGCTACATTATTGTTGCCAGCAGGGGTAACATCGGAAGCTAGTATTGAATTCAAAGATGAAGAAAAGATATTAGATAATAGTAATAACATAGATAATGATTATATATATAAGGTTTTACCATTAAAAATGGAATATAATTTACATTACATCAAGCTTTTTACAGTTTTGTATGATATTAAAATTGTATTTAGAACTGTTGGTGCAGTTTTAGGATTAGAAGAAAATAACTCACAGCAATCGGACAGTTAAAAGAGAGGAGATAAATATAGTGAAGGTTTCTTTTATAGTTGTAGCTTATAATGCAGGCAGTAAACTAGAAAATCTTTTAGAAGATCTTAAAAAACAAGACTATAATCATAATGATATTGAAATTATATTAGTAGATAGTAATTCAAGTGATAATACAAAAGATATTATGATGAAGTTTAAAGAAATAAATAAGACATTTTCTAAAGTTTTAGTATTAGATAATCCTAAAAAGATTTTGCCTTGTGGATGGAATATTGCATTAGAAGCTAGTACTGGGGATTTAATATTAAGAGTAGATGCACATTCTTCTCTGCCAAATGACTTTATTAGCAAAAATGTAAATAGGATTGATATGGGAGAGAAAATTGTTGGTGGTCACAGAATAAGTATAATAGATGAAAATAATGCTTGGCAAAAAACTCTTTTAATAGCTGAAAAATCTATATTTGGTAGTGGAATAGCAACTTATAGAAGGAAAGAGAGAGAAGAGTATGTAAGTACTCTTGCTCATGCTGCTTATTCTAGGGAAGTATTTAAAAAGGTTGGGGGATATGACGAAAGATTAGCGAGAACAGAAGATAATGAAATACATTATAGAATGAAGAAAGCTGGGTATAAGTTTTTACTTGATCCAACAATAAAGTCATATCATCATGCTAGAAATAGTTTGTCGAAAATGATGAAGCAGAAGTATTTGAATGGATATTGGATTGGATTAACAATGGGAATATCTCCAAAATGTTTTTCAATATATCATTTTGTGCCACTAGTATTTGTATTAGCTCTTATATTTAGTATAATATTTGCATTTGTATTTAGTGGTATACCATTGATTTTATTATTAGGTGCATATTTTACGTTTAATATATTGAATACTATTTTTTCTATAATTTCAGAGAAAAAGCATTTAGATTATTTATTATTACCATTTATTTTCTTTTTATTACATTTATCTTATGGATGGGGAACATTATATGGTTTAATAAAGTTACCATTTTGGATAAGATTAAACAAATCATTTGAATATCCAATAGTTAAATAAGAATTAGTATGATTATATAATTTTATATTTATCGAAAGAGGAATATGAAAAATGGATAAAATAAAAAAGAACATGAAGAGAATCTTAGGAAATATAAATAAAATAGGACTTAAAAATAAATGTTTTACTATAATTAGTAATAATTGTTGGGGAGGATTTGTCTATCAAAAGTTTAATTTACAGTATAGGACACCTTTTGTTGGGCTATTTATATTTGCACCGGATTATATAGAACTGCTTGAGAATTTTGATATTCTAATTGAGAAGAAGTTATTTTTTATAGATGCAGGAAGTTCTAAATATAAAGAAGAACTTATTAATAATAATACATTTAATAAGTATCCTATAGCAAAGTTAGGAGAAAATGTTGAAATTCATTTTTTGCATTATCATTCTAAAGAAGAGGCAGAAAATAAATGGAATGAAAGATGCTCAAGAATAAATCGAGATAATTTATTGGTGAAATTTTCGGATAAGGATAAGTGTTATGATGACTTAATATTTAGATTTGATAAATTGAAGTTTAAGAATAAAATATGTTTTTCAGCAAAGGAATTTAAATCATGTAAGTCGGTAATAACACTTAGAGAGTTTAGTGGTGAAGAATTTGTTAAAGATGAATGGAGATATTATAAAAAATATATTAATATTAAGAAATTATTAAACTCCTTAAATACATAATTAGAGGACTACTTTAGATTATATAATATAAACTAAAGTAGTCTTTTTGTATTTAGAATACCACAGGTTCGACCTGTGGTTCCGGAAAGTTTCTAGCGATAAGTAGAAATAAAAAAACTCCGTTGTGAAATTATAGTAGGTTTGCCGACCACAACTATAATACAAGGAGGTATCCAATATGGATAATAGGAGTTTAGTACATGGCAAATGCATGTAAAGATCATATATATATGCTTGTTAGTATACCACCTAAATTGAGTGTTTCACAGTTTATAGGATATTTAAAGGGAAAAAGTTCATTGATGATATTTGACCGACATGAAAATTTAAAATATAAGTATGGAAATAGGCAGTTTTGGTGTAAGGGATATTATGTTGATATAGTAGGACGAAATAAAAAGGTAATAGAAGAGTATATCAAAAATTAGATTCAAGAAGATTTAGCATATGAACAAATGAGTTTAAAAGAATATATAGACCTGTTTACGGGTAAGCCGGTAAAGAAAGGCAAGTAATACAGCCCCTTTAGGGGTAGCCAGTGAAAATATGCGGTTGGCAAACCGTTCGACGTGCGAGTAGCACAGGCAGTAACAGAGCATTATAGGCGCAGAGCAAACCACCTGTTTGACTGGTGATCCTGATTATGTAGAAAAACGTAAAAATATAAATTTTTTTTTATAAAAAATACAATTTATTGATTAAATAAATAATATTAGGTATAATCTTCATGAGTGCTATAAACTAGTTTGCTATGAATTTGTACTATCCTTAATTATTTAGGGGGAAATTCATGAAATTTATAAAAAAAGTTACTTTTTTAGTACTATTCTTATTTATGGTGAATCTAATTATGCCTAATGTAGATGTACAAGCATTTGTAGATTCTAATACAAGTAAAATTAATTCTAATGAAGAATTAGGGTTAATTTTCCAAGATGAGATGAGTATAGAAGACGTTAATTTTGACAGTGAGAATATTAGTGATGAGGGGGAAGATGTAAATAATATTAATGAAGAAAAAAGAAGTGTTGGTGATGAGCCAGTAGTAATTAAATTAGAAAATCCTATTGAAAATCATAAATTAACAGGATCATTTTTTGTAAAAGGATGGGCTGTAGGCTTAGAAGGTATATCAGAAGTAAATGTATATATAGATGGAAAACTTTACGGACAAGCTACTTATGGTATAACAAGAAATGATATAGGTAGTAAGTATCCTCAATATATTAATTCTACTAATAGTGGATTTAATATGGAAATTGAAGGATACCAAAATGGTGTACATGAAGTAAAAGTTATTGCAATTGATATTAAAGGACAAAAAGCAGAAGCAAAGGTTAATATAAATGTTGATACAACGACAACAGTTATTATGTCAAAGGGAACATTGAAAAGGGAGCAAATGATTTCATACTTATTAAAGAGAAATCCAAGTAAGAGTCAAGAGTATGCTGAAGCTTTTGTTGATTATACTATAAATGAATCAAATATTGAAGGTGTAAATCACGATATATTATTTTCTCAAATGATGCATGAAACAGGATTCTTAAAGTTTGGTGGGGATGTAAAAGAAGAGCAGAATAACTTTGCAGGATTAGGTGCAGTCGGAAATGGAGTACCTGGTGAATCATTTCCAACAATACAAATAGGAATAAGAGCAGTTGTTCAGCACTTAAAAGCATATGCATCTACAGAGGCCTTAGTACAAGAGTGTGTAGATACAAGGTTTAAATATGTTCAAAGAGGAACTGCATTATATGTAGAGCATCTTGGAATACCAGAAAATCCAAAGGGGAAAGGATGGGCTGCATCAAATTCATATGGATATAAGATTTTAAAGATAAGAGATGAGATAGCTCAAGAACCTATTAACTATATTTCTAAAATAACAAGCTTTAAGACGACAGGAGAAGCTGTAGTAGGGTCGAAAATGACAATGATAGCAACAGCAACACCGGAGGCAGAGACAGAGTATAAGTTCTTAGTAAGGGATCCATCAGGAT
>NZ_JBCOAB010000012.1:0-30384 GCF_040227035.1 Clostridium sp. RTP31139st1_H3_RTP31139_211217 | reverse complement strand
GGAGCATATAGATATGTAGTACATGTAAAGCATAAGAAGTCTAATGCAGAATATGATGAGTTACAAGTAATAGATTTGTATATTGATAAGAATGATGTTAAAAAGTTAATAGTAATAGATCCAGGTCATAACTATGGTGGAGATAATGGGGCTACTTCTACTCATAACGGTGTAACTTATATAGAAAGGGATTTAAATATGCAGGTTTCTTTAAAGCTTAAGGATGAATTAGAGAAAAAGGGGTTTACAGTAGTTTTAACTAGGAATCCAGAAGATAGGGAAACAATAGCGGTAAGTGAAAGCTTAAGAAAAAGAGTAGATTTAGCTAATAAATTACAAGCTGATTTCTTTATAAGTATTCATCAAAATAGCTATACTGATAGCTCAGTACGAGGATTTGAGGTATATTATAGTGATGCTTTACCAGAAACTAGAGGGGTAATTTCAAGTGATGGTTTAGAATATTCATTAAATTCATTAAGAACATCAGAAACTGAGAAAGTTAAATTAAGCAAAAAAATAGGATCAAGTATAGTAAGTAGCGTAACTAGTGAAATGGGACTAAAAAATAGAGGGTTAAAAAATAAGGATTTTTATGTTGTTAAAAATACAACTATGCCATCGTTGCTGGTAGAATGTGGATTTATATCAAATCCAGACGAAGCCAAAAACTTAGCAAATGAACAAAAGCAACAAAAGATGGCTGAAATAATAGCTAGAGAAATAGGAAAAAATTTATAAAATTTAACTAAGAATGTTTAGAGATTATTGATAATTTCTAAACATTCTTATTATAATAAAAACTATATTAATGTAATATAGTTTTTATTATAATATATTAATAAGTTATTATAAAAAAGTTTTATAATAAACTATTTTGAGTTATAATAATTAAATACGTTATACATAGAATATATATTACAAGAAGTTTATATAATTAAAATACTGTAGGGAGAGCACATATGAGGATTAAATCATTACTAAAAGGAAATACTCTTTTAAATTCTGCAATTTGGTATACTGTAGGAACTTTTTTGTTAAAAGGAATTAACTTCTTTACAACACCTATATTTACTAATCTACTAAGTACAGAGGAGTTTGGAATAATAACAATTTATTCTACTTGGAGCGCAATATTTGCAATAATAGTTGGATTAAGTATGAATGGAACTATAGGTAGTGCTAAAGCAAATTTAGGTGATAAGGAATATAATGAATATTTATCTAGTACATTATTTCTTGGAACAATAAGTTTCGCCGTAATTTGTATAGTTAGTTTACTTTTTAAGAATGAACTAGCTAATATATTTGGATTAAAAAGTTCATTAATTTTAATATTATTATTTGAAAGCTTTTTTGCTTTTGTAATTAATTATGTAACTGCAGTTTTTACATTCGATAGGAATCATAAGGCGTTTCTATTCACTTCTGCAATATCCACAATTATAAATGTAAGTGCATCAGTATTACTTATATTATCAATGAATAATGAAAGATATCTTGGAAGAATTTACGGTGGTGCTATAGCAACTATAGTTATAGGAGTTATATTGTACATAAAAATAATTCTTAAGGGGAGAACATTTATTAATATTAAGTACTGGAGGTTTGCTTTGCCTATAGCTATTCCTCTTATACTTCATAATTTATCACATTTAGTATTAAATCAAGCGGATAAAATTATGTTACAAAAATATACTAATGATGATATTGTAGGGATATATAGCTATACCTATACTATTGGAGCTTTAATAAATACCATACAGATTGCACTTAACAGTGCGTGGATGCCATGGTATTTTGAGAAATTAAAAGAAAAAAATAGTGAAGAGATTAAAAAAGTATCAGCAATATATATAGGGATATTTACAGTTTTAACTTCGATGTTTATTTTAGGATCACCTGAAATTGTAAAGATATTATCACCAGAGTCATATTGGTCAGGAATAGGATTATTACCTATAATAATAGCTGGATACTATTTTGTATTTTTATATACATTCCCGTCAAATTTTCAATTTTATATGAAGAAAACAAACTTTATAGCCATGGGAACTATTATATCAGCAATTATTAACATAATTATAAATTATATATTTATTAAAAAAATAGGTATGTATGCAGCTGCTTTATCAACTTTAATAGCATATATAGTTTTATTTGCAATGCATTTTATAATAGTTAAATTTAAGTTTAGACATGAAGATTTTCCGTTTTTATACAATTTGCTAGGCGTTTTTGTTATTATAATAATAAGTTGTATATTTTACATTTTCTTAAATAATATGTTTGTGAGATGGGGAGTTATATTTTTAATTATTTGTGTATGTGCATACTTAGGTTTGAAGTATTTAAAAAGAAATAGTATTGATAAGAATTAATAAATAATTAAGGGGATAGAATAGTAAAATGAAATTTTTTAAAGAAATTAGAATGAAAGTATTTATACAAATCTACTATATTTTACGTATATTTACAAAAGTTAATAATAAAAGAATATTATTTGAAGCATATTGGGGTAAAAGCATATCATGTAATCCGAAGGCTATGATGGATTATATGATAGAAAATGGATACAATGATTATCAATTCATAGTTGTTTATAATGGAAAAGATAAAATAAGTAATAATAGAGTTAAATATGTAAATATAAGAAGTATAGATTATTTATATTATTTATGTACAAGTAAGTATTGGGTAGTAAATAGTCATATAATGGGTGAATTAAAGCCTAAAAAAAATCAGGTTTACATGCAGACTTGGCATGCTGCAGGAGCTTTTAAAAAATTTGGATTAGATATAATTGAAAGTGAAGATGATAGGGATCATGAAAAGTTAGCATGGAGAAAAGAGGCCCAAAATTGGGATTATTTACTTTGTAGTAGTGAAGAAGTTAGAGAAATTTATAGTAATGCGTTTGGTGTATCTGAAGATATAATATATCCAATTGGAATTCCGAGAAATGATTGTTTCTATGATAAGGAAAAAATATTAGAATTAAAGAAATATATAAATTCACAAATAGGAAATAATTTAGGCAAAAAAATAGTATTATATGCTCCAACTTTTAGAGATAATAGAGAATTTAAATTAATGTTTGATTTTGATAAGTTATATAAGGAATTAGGGGATGAGTATGTAATTTTATTAAAACTACATCCCAATATCATGGATGATGCAATTAATATAGATGAGAAGTATAGTAATTTTGTATTTAATTTCTCTCATTATGGAGAAATGCAAGAATTATTATTAGCAGCAGATTTACTAATAACTGATTATTCATCGGTTATATTTGATTTTGCTTTAACTGGTAATCCTATAATTTTATATTCCTATGATTTAGACGAGTATAAAAATGAGATAAGAGGTTTTTATTATGAATATGAAAGTTTTGTTCCGGGACCAATAGTAAAAACTGAAAATCAATTAATAAAAGAGATAAAAAATTACGATGAGTTAAAATCTAGAAATAGTAATAGGGTTAAAAATTTCGCTAAGAAATTTAATCAAAGGGAAGAAAAAAGCTCATCACAATTAGCTGTGGAATTATTGTTAAGCAGTAATAAATAAGAGTAAAGAAATTAAAACTATATTAATATAAGAAGGGTGATAAAAATGAATATAGCAATTATTTTAGCTGGTGGATCAGGAACAAGAATGGGGAGTGATATACCGAAACAGTTTATAGATATATATGGAAAACCTATGATAATACATACATTAGAAAGTTTTGATGTAAATCCAGAAATAGATAAAATAATGGTAGTTTGCAAGAGTGAATGGCAAGAGGACCTTAAAATATGGATAAGAAAATTTGGTTTAAATAAGGTAAGAGGTATAGTTAATGGAGGAGATACTAGGCAGGAATCTGTATATAATGCAATAAGAGCTTTAGATGGAGAATGTACTGAGGATGATATTCTTGTTATACATGATTCAGCTAGGCCACTGATATCTCAAAGAATAATTAATGAAAATATTAGTGGAGCAAAAGAACATGGAGCTGTAGATACAGTTATACCTTCTGCTGATACTATTGTAAAAAGCATAAATAATGAAACTATAGATACAATTCCAAAGCGTAGTGAACTATACTTAGGACAAACACCACAAAGTTTTAGGTATAAATTAATTAAAGAAGCTCATGAAGTATCAATAGAAAGACAAACTCAAGATGCTACAGATGATTGTCAACTGGTTTTAGCTTTAAATAAAGATGTGTATTTAGTAAATGGAGATAAATTAAATTTTAAAATTACTACATTTGAAGATTTATTATTATTAAAATCAGTAATAAAGATAAGTAAGATAGAGGTGATTTAGGTGTTAAGCAAAGGGTTTAAGATAATTTCACCTAAAACATTTGAAATTGATGTAGATACTGTAAAAAGTAAAATAGGTAATGCAATTGTTAAGGTAGATTATATAGCTGTATGTAAAGCAGATTTAAGATATTACCTAGGCAAAAGAGATGAAAGAATATTAGGATTAAAATATCCAATGAGATTAATTCATGAAGCTACAGGAACCATATTAAAAGATAATACTGGTAAGTTTAAAGTAGGAGATAAAGTTGTTTTAGTACCTAATATTTGTGAATGCGATAACTGTGACTTTAATTGTAAGGATAATGAGGCTTTAGGTGAAAATTATTGTCCTAAGGCTAAGTTTGCTTCAAGTAATTATGATGGCTTTTCATGTGAGTGTCTTAGCTATCCAAGTAAGAATATGGTTAAGCTGGATAATGAAAAGTATAGTGAAAAATATGTATTTTTAGAGTTAATATCTGTAGCGGTAGCTGCAATTAGAAGAGTTGATAATGTAAATGGATTGAAAATAGGTGTATGGGGTGATGGAATACTAGGATATATATTATCAAATACACTTAAGGTATTATTTCCAGAAAGCAAAGTATATTGTATTGGTAACAATGAGTATAAGTTGAATAAATTTAATATTGATGGAACTTATTTAGTTAACTCTGCTGAGCTAAATAAAGAAGTATTTGATTTATGTTTTGAATGTGTTGGAGGAAATGCTGCAGAAAATGCTATTAATCAAATAATTGAAAAGTGTAAGTTTGGTGGGGATATAGTATTAACAGGAGTATCAGAGAATGGAGCTTTAATTAATACTAGAAGAATTTTAGAAAAGGCTGTTAGAATAACAGGAACTACAAGAAGTACAGTAAGAGATTTTAAAACAGCAGTAGATTTAATAGAGAATACTAATTTATTAGATGAATTAGAGAGATTAGTATTATCAACTAATGAAGTGAATGATATATCTGCTTATTACTCTGTTTTTGAGAAGGAAGTTGAAAATAGAGAGCTAGGTAAGCATATAATGAAGTTAAATTTATAGAATATATATGAAGAGGGATTATTATGCCTAAAATAAGTATTATTGTTCCTATTTATAATGCAGAAAAAGTTTTAAAAAGGTGTGTAGATAGTATTTTAAATCAATCATACAAGAACTTTGAGCTTATACTTATAAATGATGGATCAAAGGATAAAAGCATAGATATTATTAATGAATATAAAGAAAAAGACGAGAGAATTAAGGTAATAGACAATAAAAATAAAGGTGTATCGGAAACTAGAAATATAGGAATAAAAACTTCCAAAGGAGAGTATATCCAGTTTATAGATGCTGATGACTTTATTGATCCTTATATGATTGAAGAGACATTAAAAGAGATTGAGAAAAATAAAGCTGATTCAGTAATAACAGGATTATATTTGGATATTGAAAGTGAGAATGAGATAAAATCATCAAAGCAAACTTTTGAATATAAGATAGAAGAAGGAAATAGTAATATTGCAGTTGCTGTAATGGATAGACTGAACGGAACATATATTAACTCTCCTGTAAATAAAATATATAAAAAATCAATAATAATTGATAATAATATTTATATGGATAAAACAATTGATTTAGGTGAAGATTTATTGTTTAATTTAGAGTATTTAAAAAATTGTAAAAAAGTTATTTTTGATGATAAATGTTATTATCATTATTGTATGAAAGTTGAAGAAAATTTAACGTTTAAGTATAGAGAAAACAAGCTAGACTTAATGTATTTTATTTATTGTAAATGTAATGATTATTTTAAAGAGTGTAATATTAATAATGAAAAACTAGTAAATTTGAATAATCTCTTTATTAAATGGATGTATTCTTGTTTTATAGATTTGCATAATAAAGATTGTGCATTAAGCCTTAATGAAAAGATTAGATTGATAAAAAAGTCTACAGAAAAATATGGTGAAATAATAAATAATACTTATAATATGGGAACAATGATTAAGGTATTAAAGGTATCATTAAGATATCCATTATTAGTGTGGATTATTAGTAAATTTATTTTTATTATTAAAGTTAAGTTTAGACAAATACTATATAAATGATTGGAGTTTTAAATATGAATATAATTAACAATGTATATAAGTCTAAGTTATTAAGTGATAGTGTTTATTATAAAATTGTATTTATGACGTGGGCATTAGTACATACATTAAGCTTTGGACCTAGAATTACAGGGTATTTTTCTCCAATAATATTATTGTGGGGATTACTTATACTATTTAAAAATTTAGTATTGGAACGAAAGAATATCAAGAAAAGTTATTTTTGTATAATTTTTGCATTTTTAGCGGCGTATGTTATTACGATAGTTGTTAATAGCTCTCTTAATATTTTTGGAAATACAAAAACACTAATATGGTCAGCAATAATGTTGCTTGTTATGTTTATTAATGAGTATTCACAAGATAATAAAAAGGTATATAATGATATAATAAAAGTTTCATCAGTAATAGTAATAAGTACTTTTATTATATCAGTTATTTCTGTTGCAATGTTTTGTTTAGACATTTCATATTGGGTTAATAGAGCTGATGGAGCACTAATACCACAGGGATATTATGCTGCGAGATTATGGGGAATATATGTGGATCCTAATCAAGGAAGTAGTATAGGGATAGTATCTTTAATATGTTCAATAATAATTATTATTTTTGCTAATAAAAGCTTTAAAGGTAAGATAAAGTTATTTAATATAATAAATATTATAATTCAATATATATTTATTATTTTAACTGGATCAAGGGGGGGAGAAATCGCCTTTATTTTTGTCTTACTTGGATTAATATATCTTTTAACTGATTATTTATTAAAAAATAAGATAAAAGCAATTGTTATAAGAACTATAGTAGGATTGTTATGTGGACTTATTATTTCTGTTACTATAGTATTTTCTTTTGAAAATAGTAGAAAGCTTTTGGCTAATATACCGAGATTAACAATTAGTACACAAGAATTTATAAGTAATACAACAGGAACGGATGTAGGATCTCACTCAGGGAATATTACTGTTGAACGACCAGATGTAGGAGGAGGAATAGATTCATCAAATGGAAGATTGACATTATGGAGAGATGGATTTAGATTAATAAAGTATTCACCAATATTTGGATTTGGAGATAGAAATATTGTTTCAAAGGCAGCAGAATTTACACCAGGATCATCTTTAGAAAAGCAATTTGTTCATAATGGTTTTATTCATATGCTTTTATCTGGTGGGATAGTAGCAGTAAGTATAATGATGACTTTATTGGTATTAATAATGATTAATATTGTAAAGATTGTATTTGGAAATAAAAGATATAATAGAGGCTATTATATATATAGTATTATGTCATTATTGATAGGTTCTTTATTAATTACGGCTGTATTTTTAACTGAAATCTTTTATCAGAACTCATTCATGGCAACTGTATTCTGGATATATATGGGCTTTGTGGTTGCATTAGCTAATGATAAAAAGTTATTAGAAAATTAGGAGAATATATATGAAAAATGATATTGTACTTTCCATAATTGTTCCTGTATACAATGTTGAAAAGTATCTGGACGAATGTTTAGAAAGTATTATTAAAAATTATGATCAAAAGATAGAAGTGATTCTAGTAGATGATGGATCTAAAGATAATAGTAGTGTTTTATGTGATGAATATGCTAAAGAATATAACTTTATAACTGTAATTCATAAAGAAAATGGTGGATTATCATCAGCAAGAAATGCTGGAATAGATAAAGCAAAAGGTAAGTATATATGGTTTGTTGATAGTGATGATTATATATCTGATAGTAGTATTTCAAATATACTTGATGCAGCAAGGAAGAGTACTGATTTAATAATAGGGAATTATTCAGTTTTTTATCCAAATGGAAATAGAGAAATTTATCAAGATTTTAAATTTGATATAAAGGAAAATATGAAGCCTTATGAATATTTTTATCAGTTAGGTAATGTGAGTTATGCTGCGGTAAGATTCATAATAAGGAGAGAGATTATCCATAAATATGATTTAAGATTTATGGAAGGTATATATCATGAAGATGAACAGTGGACTCCAAGGGTATTATGTACGAGTGAAACTTTTTCAGTAATAAAGCCAACAATATATAATTACAGATTAGGAAATTCTAATTCAATAATGGGAATGGTTAACCCAAAGAAAAGTTATGATAAAATTATAATATGTAATAGTTTATATAATATAAGTAAAAAAAGTGATTTTTCAAAAAATATGATTGAATATCTAAATAGTAGGATATTACATAATTATATAGCCATATTAAATGAATATAGTAAATATTCAAAAGAAGAAAGAAAGAAATTATTTAAGATTCTTAAGGAAAATTTATACTTAATAGATGATTATAATAGTAAAAAGGCTACAGTAATAAAGTGGGCAATTAAATTCTTTGGAATACCTATTACTTCAAAGTTATTGAGCATTAGAAATAAAATAAGTAGATAATATAAAAGGGGGATTAATAAATAATACTCCCTTTTATATTATATATAAGAATATAATATAAAAGATATTGAATAGATAAATAATAACTATTAATTTATTTAATAAGGATGTAAGAAAATATTAATTTGATTATAGAATTATATATTGATATAATTAATATGATAATTTTGGATGTATAAAATATCAATGAATTGTGAAAGGAAGAGGAGCTATGGGAAGTGAAAAAAAGATAAGAGTTATGTTGTTAGTAATAGCAGATATAATTCTTATTAATGTAGCGTATTTAATAAGCTTTTATATAAGGCTTGGCTCAGTATATAATGAAATTTATAATGATATTTATGTAATATATTTACCATTGATTTTAATAACGTATATAGGAATGCTAGCATTATTTAAAATGTACAGGAGTATTTGGAGGATAGCTGGAATAGATGAAGTAATTTATGGAGCAACAGCATGTTTTAGTGCAGGAGTTTTAAATTTTGTTATCTCAGAATTTATGTCTTTTAGAATTCCAAGGGTAGTAACTATACTTTCATGTTTCTTTATAATAGTATTTATTCTAGGATTAAGGCTTTCTTATAGGATTATAAGAAGAATAAGCATATATGGTAGAGGATATATAGGTAATGGAGAAAGAGCTATAATAATAGGGGCAGGAGCTTGCGGACAATTATTAATAGAGGAAATAAGAAAAGATGAGTCCTTTAATTATAAGATAGTAGGATTAATAGATGATAATCCAAATAAAAATCATACTTACTTAAAAGGTATAAAGGTTTTGGGAAATAGGAATGATATTTTAGATATTGTTAAGGAAACAAAAGTAACAACTATATTTTTAGCAATACCATCAATGAGACCAGAGGAAAAAAGTAAAATACTAGAGATTTGTAAGGAAGCTAAAGCTAAAGTTAAGATAGTACCAAGCTTTTATGAGTCTATTGATAGTGGAATTGATTTAAAGCAAGTAAGAGATGTAGATTTAAAGGATTTGCTTGGTAGAGAAGAAGTTCAGTTAGATAAGAGTGGAATAAGCGATTATTTGACTAATAAGGTTGTTCTTGTTACTGGTGGAGGAGGATCTATAGGCTCAGAACTTTGTAGACAAATAGCAACATTTAATCCAAAAAAATTATTGATTTTAGATATTTATGAAAATAATGCATATGATTTACAGAATGAGTTAACTAGAAAATTCCCTAAGGTAAATAAGGAAGTAATTATTGCATCTGTAAGAGATAAAATGAGATTAGAAGAGATTTTTGAACAATATAGGCCTGAGGTAGTATTCCATGCAGCAGCACACAAGCATGTACCTTTAATGGAAGGAAGTCCACAAGAAGCAATTAAAAATAATGTAAAGGGAACTTTAAACGTTGCTGAATGTGCAGATAAATATGAAAGCGATAAGTTTGTAATGATTTCTACAGATAAAGCAGTTAATCCAACTAATGTTATGGGAGCAACAAAGAGATTGTGCGAAATGATAGTTCAGGCTATTAATATTAGAAGCAAAACTGATTTTGTGGCTGTAAGGTTTGGAAATGTTCTTGGAAGTAATGGATCAGTTATTCCATTATTTCAAAAACAAATTTCTGAAGGTGGTCCTGTAACATTAACACATAGAGATATAGTTAGATATTTTATGCTTATACCAGAAGCGGCTCAATTAGTTCTTCAGGCTGGAACTTATGCTAAAGGTGGAGAAATATTTGTATTAGATATGGGGAAACCAGTAAAGATATATGATTTGGCTATAAACTTAATAAAATTATCTGGATTTGAGCCATTTAAAGATATAGATATTAAGATAACAGGATTAAGACCAGGTGAAAAGTTATATGAAGAATTATTAATGGATGAGGAAGGGTTAGAAAAAACAGCACATAAGAAAATATTTATAGGAAAGCCTGCAAATTTTGATTTAGATAAATTAAAAGAAGAAATCGAAGAAATTAATAATATAGCAATTCAAGGGGATAATGACTTAATAAGAGCTAAGCTTAAGTCGATAGTTCCAACATATACCAATTTGGAAGAAAAAGAAGTTGCTATTGAAAAAGATGAATAAGGATGTGTCAGCTATTGCTGGCACATTTTTTTATGTGCGCCCAGCATGGGCAACAACTTGACGGTGAAAGTCCGTTGTGGGCTTGGTAGTGGGAACCACTAGCCAATGACAAGGGTGTCTACTGTGAGGTAGAATCTGAAGGAAGTCGGAGGCAAAGTCTCGGTCTGAGGAATACGAACTACATACAAGGCTTACTAAGGTCGGACGAGTTTGCATAACAAAACAAAGTCCAACACTACCCGAAATCTTAGGAGTAAATGTAGCAGATATATGAGATGAAGGTTGTTGTTCTTACCTGGGGAGGTCTGATAGATATATTACTAATAAAGATGAATTTCTAAAGTAATAACCTACATAGCGATATGTAGCTGAACTATCAGAAGTCAGCAGAAGTCATAGTAACTCCGCTAATCGCGATAGCGGACGAAGGACTGAACCTTAAGGAGGTTTTGAAGTTTCAAAGTTTCGCAGAATAATCAAAGATTGCAGAAAACTAAATATTTAGGCCCTAGTGCCAAAGATAGAGTGGAACTCGAAAATAGGCAAAGAGTGCATAGAGAATTCTCGGCAACTTCAAAAAGAGAAACCGATGAATTCGAATATGGCTCATTAGAAAGAATATTATCTAGACAAAACTTACTTCAAGCAATGAATAGAGTAATATCTAATAAAGGAAGTCATGGAGTTGATGGAATGACAGTTTATGAACTTAAACAATTTCTACAAACGAATTGGCTCAAAATTAGAGAAGATATATTTAATAATGAGTATAAACCAATGCCAGTTAGAAGAGTTGAAATCCCAAAACCAGATGGAGGAACTAGATTATTAGGAATACCTACGGTTTTAGATAGATTTATCCAACAAGCAATCTCACAGGAATTAAATCTAATTTATGATGAAAATTTATCAGAGAATAGCTTTGGATTCCGCCCTCGCAGAGGTGTAAAAGATGCAATAAGGAAAGCTGAAAGTTATATTAACGAAGGCTATACATGGGTTGTAGACATAGACTTAGAGAAATTCTTTGATAAAGTAAATCATGATATTTTAATGTATAAACTATCGAAAGATATTAAAGATAAAAGAGTTTTGAAACTAATAAGGAAGTATCTGCAATCAGGAATAATGATTAATGGAATAGTAACATCAAGCGAAGTAGGAACGCCACAAGGCGGACCACTAAGTCCACTATTATCTAATATTATGCTAGATGAATTAGATAGGGAGTTAGAGAAAAGAGGACATAAATTTTGTCGCTACGCGGACGACTGTAATATTTACGTAAAGAGTAAAAGAGCCGGAGAGAGGGTTATGAAAAACATAACCAACTTCATTGAAGGAAAACTAAAACTCAAAGTAAATATCAACAAAAGTGCAGTTGAAAGACCTTGGAAAAGGAAATTCTTAGGGTTTACACTAGGGATTATGTTTGGTAAGGCATATTCAAGCATATCTAAACAATCATTAAGGAAGCATAAAGATAAACTCCGAGAAATATTATCAAGGTCAAAACCGATGACCTTAGAACAAAGAATAATTAAGATAAATCAAGTTAACATAGGTTGGATTAATTATTATGGAATAGCAAAGTGCAAAGGTATTGTTGTTCAATCGGATAAATGGATTAAACGGAGATTAAGAATGTGTGTATGGAAACAATGGAAGAAGGTTAAAACAAGATATAAAAACCTTAATAAATTAGGACTTAATCACTATCAAGCAATAAAATTCGCCAACACCCGTAAAGGATATTGGCGAGTAGCAAATAGTGTTATATTAAATACTACACTAACAAATCAATTCTTTAACGACTTAGGCTTGAAAAGCATAACGCGTCAATATATTAAAATTCATTAAACTTAAGGAACCGCCGTATACCGGACGGTACGTACGGTGGTGTGAGAGGACGGAAAATAAAATAATTATTTTCCTCCTACTCGATGTAATTTATTCAGCTTTTTTAGGTTTTATAAAGCATCCAATAACTAAAGCAATTAAAGTAGGAATAACCCATCCAAATCCAACACTAGCTAAAGGAAGGAAGTTTAAGGCACTACCAAATAGTGCAAATAATAATCCAAATACTAATGAAGTATAAACAGCCAATCTAATAGCTATTATATTAGTTAAAATCTTATTAAACATAGTAACTATAATAATAGTAATAGCCACAGGATATAAAACATTTAATATTGGAACAGATAACTTAACAATCTTATCAACACCTTGACAAGCAATTATGTAACTCATTATAGAAATGGCAATTGCATTGAATTTATAAGATAACTTTCCATTAGTTACTTTTTCAAAGAAAGTAGAACCAGCTGTTAACAGTCCTATAGAAGTTGTTAAACAAGCAAGACCGATGGCAGCTCCGATTAAACCTACACCAAAAGTACCTAAAATTCTTCTAGCAATAAACACTAATAATGAAGTGTTTGATATGTTTGCATCAACTAAGTTTACAGTATGAGCACCTATATACGTTAATCCACCGTAAACAAATGCTAATCCAATAACTGCAATAACACTAGCTTTTAATAATACAGAATTAATTTCTTTTCCTTTATAGCCCTTATCAATTATAGAAGAAGTTATTACTCCTGCAAATAATAAAGCAGCTAATGCATCCATTGTTTGATATCCTTCAAGTAAAGATGTTGATAATACATTAGTTGCATCAGTTGATACAATTTCACCAATAGGGCTTATTACCCCTTTTACAATTACTATAGCTAATATTATTATTAATGCTGGTGTTAAGAATTTACCTATAGTATCAATAATTGATGAACGTCTTAATACAAAGAATAAGTTAATAATAAAGTAAATTGCCATTACTATTATTGGCGACCAATTAGGGAAAAATGGCAATATTGAAATTTCAAAAGTTGTTGCAGCAGTTCTTGGAATTGCTAATAGTGGTCCTATTGCAAAGAATAAAACAGTTGTAAGAATTAAAGTGAATTTTACACCTATTTTATTTGTTATACCTTCAAAAGTACCATTACCTCTTGAGCATGCAAGTATAGCAAGTAAAGGCAGTCCAACACCTGTTAGAACAAATCCAACTATACCTAATAAGTATTTGTCACCTAGCATATTTCCAAGTGCAGGTGGGAAGATTAAATTTCCGGCACCGAAAAACATTGAAAATAGGGCAAAACCTACTACAATAGAATCTCTTGTTTTATTTTTCATATGTATACCTCTTTCTAAAGAATAATTTAATATAAGATTTAATTAATAAATTAATAATTATTAATTGCGAACTTAATAATAACATTTATTATAGCTATTTTCAAATAAATAAACTATATATATTTGAAAATAACTATACATAAAAAGCTATTAATGGTTATTTTATAGGGAATAATAAAAATTATAAAATAGAAGTAGATATGAATTTTGTAAAGGCATTGGGATAAATTACTTTATTCTTTTTTTAAATAGCTTATTATGATATTATAATATTATAGAGAACTCCTTCTCATTACAGTTGAAGGAGTAATTTGAAATAGCCAAATTGAAAATTTATATTTTCAGTTAAGTATACTAAAATTTTACTTGTGTAAGAGAGGGAATAATATGAAAGTAAGAAAGGCAATAATACCAGCAGCTGGACTTGGTACAAGATTTTTACCAGCAACAAAAGCTCAGCCGAAGGAAATGCTTCCAATAGTAGATAAGCCAACAATTCAATATATAATTGAAGAGGCAGTAGCATCGGGGATTGAAGAAATACTAATAATTACAGGAAGAAATAAAAAGTCTATTGAAGATCATTTTGATAAATCAGTTGAATTAGAAATAGAACTTGAAAAAGCAGGAAAGCAAGAAATGCTTGAGATGGTTAGAGGAATTTCTGATATGGTGGATATTCACTATATAAGACAAAAGGAACCAAGAGGTTTAGGTCATGCAATTCATTGTGCAAAATCTTTCGTTGGTAATGAACCATTTGCAGTAATGTTAGGTGATGATGTTGTTGATAGTGAAGTTCCATGCTTAAAGCAATTAATTAACTGCTTTAATGAGTATAAGACTACTATATTAGGAGTTCAAACAGTAGATCCTAAAAATGTTGATAAGTATGGTATTGTTGATGGAATTCATATAGAAGATAGAGTATATAAGGTTAAAAGATTAGTTGAAAAGCCAGCAGTAGATGAGGCACCAAGTAATGTAGCTATATTAGGAAGATATATTATTACTCCTCAAATATTTGAAATATTAGAAAATACTGCGCCAGGAAAAGGAAATGAAATTCAATTAACAGATGCATTAGAAACATTAATTAAAAATGAAGCAATGTATGCATATGATTTTGAAGGACAAAGATATGATGTTGGTGATAAGTTAGGATTCTTACAAGCAACTGTTGAGTTTGCAATGAAGAGGGAAGAACTTAGAGAACCATTTATAGAGTATTTAAATACTAAACCTTGGGAAAGATAGTTAAATATTTAAAAGATATAATCAATAAGGTTTGATTACTTTAGAGAATAGAAAAGTCAAACTTATATTGATTATATCTTTTTTATTAATAAACTTAGGAAAGATTATTCTTTATATAAGTCAAAATTCCTAAGAGTATAAAGAAAGTAATGATTACTTTTGGGGCTCCAATATAGCAATCAATTAAGTTCATCAATCCAAAGCTTATAAATGATGTACCAAAACCTATAGTTAATACTTTTATATCATTATTTACACTGTTAGTAATAATTTTATAAAAGGTATAAATTATTGAAAGAATTAAAAGAACGAATAGAATACTTCCTAAAATGCCTAGTTCAACTTGTATTTTTAAAAAGATATTATGAGGATGAAGCGCTAAGTATTCATCATGAACAGAATATTCAGGATAATTATTTATATATATAGGATAATCAACGGAGAAATTTTCGTAACCGACTCCTGTTAATAAATTATCTTTTATCATTAATTTGGTGATTTCCCAAATTTTGAAACGTGAACTGTTTTGAGTAGTATCAAAAATTTGAAGGAATCTCACTCTGCTTTGAGGAATAATGAATAATATTATCGGAATAAATAAAGATATCATTAAATATTTTTTATTCCATAAGATATAAAATAACATAAATCCAATTATTATTGATAGAAGTGCACTTCTAGATTGAGAAAAAATAATATTTATTAAAAGTAATATAATTAATACTAGATATAAGAATTTTTTCTTTTTATATTTAGTATTAATTAATAGTGAAATAACTATAAAAATCAATAAAATAGAATATGCACTTAAGTTATTAGGGTTTTCTAAAAACGAAGGTATACGTATGCTAGGATCTATTGAATAGCCTAGATACAATGTGTAAATAATTTGTGAAATACTGAATATACCTGATAAAAAACCTGTAAATATAAGACACTTAAAAATAGCAGTGAGTTCTTTTAGTTTATATGCAATTAAATAAAATACAAATATATACATTGAGAATCTAATGCTATTTGTTAAAGCAATATGCTTATCAGTAGCAATAAAAGTAGATAGATACATAAGAATATTGATACAAGAAATTATTAAAATACAGGGATTATTAACAATATTTTTAATAAGTGATATTAGTTCTATTCTTTCTTCATTAAATAGTAATAATGACAATATATACAATAAAGCTAAAAGATATAGAACAGTATCAGCACTGATAATTCCATAGGTTGGTAGTATAGGATAGATTGTTATGTAAAGTAATAATAGTATATATACAACTTTTCTGTAAATTTTCATGTTAAACACCTTTCAAAAATAAGGATATAATAATTATTATTATATCCTTAATAATAGAATATATGACATTTTTATCTAGGTATAAGCCCTATTTTCTTTTGCATCTTTCTTAAATTCTTAATAGCAGCATAATTTGCTTTTTCAGCACCAAGCTTATAAATTTCTTCTAAAGCTTTTTTATCTTTAAGTAAGTTGTTTACTCTTTCTTGAATAGGAGCTAATTCTTCAACAATTGCATCTGCAACATCTTTCTTTAAATCAGCATATCCCTTATCTTTGTAAAGCTCAACAACTTCATCTTTACTATATCCCTTAATTGAAATAAGAATATCAAGTAAGTTCTTAACGCCTGGTTGTTCATCAGTATAATTTATAACACCAATACTATCAGTTACAGCTCTAGAAATTTTCTTTCTTATAACTTCAGGAGGATCCATAATTAAGATGTAGCTATTAGGATTATCATCAGACTTAGACATCTTCTTAGTAGGATCTTGAAGACTCATAACCTTAGCTCCAACTGGTGGAATATAAGGATCTGGTACTTTAAATGTTGGACTGTAAGCATTATTAAATCTTGTAGCTAAATCTCTAGCAAGTTCTAAGTGTTGCTTTTGGTCAATTCCAACAGGAACTAAATCAGTGTTATATAATAATATATCAGCAGCCATAAGAACAGGATAAGTAAATAAACCAGCAGGGATTGAGTCACCGTGCTTTTTAGATTTATCCTTAAATTGAGTCATTCTTGAAAGCTCACCCATATAAGTATTACATGTTAATAACCAAGCACCTTCTGAGTGTGCAGGCACATGTGATTGAATAAATAATGTATTTTTATTTGGGTCAATACCGCAAGCAATATAGATTGCTAAAACTTCTAAAGTTCTTTTTCTTAAATCTGCAGGAACTTGTTTAACTGTAATTGCATGTAAATCAACTACACAGAAAAAACAATCGTATTCATTTTGAAGCTTAACCCAATTCTTTAATGCTCCTAAATAATTTCCTAAAGTTAAATTTCCAGAAGGTTGAATTCCGCTGAAAATTATCTTTTTCTTATCTGCTATGTTTTCCAAAGATAGCACCCCTTTTCTAAATTTTAAGGCTAGTAATAATTTGACCTTTTCAGTCGTACATGATTAATTATAGTTACTATTATAAAATTACCAAAATTTTATGTCAAATGAATTATGCTATATGATGATAAAGTATAATAAAAAAGGAGCTACACTAGTAGCTCCTACATTTAATTCTAAATAATTATCTTCTGTCTCTATTCATTTTTTGAGCTTTTCTAGCTCTTCTGCAGTCTGGGCATCTTACAGGATCATTTTCAAATCCTTTTTCTTTGTAGAATTCTTGTTCTCCTACAGTAAATACAAATTCTTTTCCACAGTCCTTACAAATGATCTTCTTATCTTCCATTTTCATTTACCTCCTTAAAATCCATAGGGCTAATCTTGATAAAACTACTAACTTAACCCACTAAGGAAAAAAGGGGTATTTAATGATATTATCATAGAATTTCCTAATGATTTTTATTACACTATTATTATAGCATAATTTACCAAAAATGCAACAAAGATACTGTTAAAATAAGGTAAAATTATTTCTTTTTATAACGAACTTGAAAAGCGATATAAGCAATTAATGGAATTACTATAAATAATACTAGATTAATGTATTGATAATACTTTAGTATAAAAAATAAAATATAATTATTCCTAGAAATAAAGCTTGAAAATATAAATACAGCCAGTGTATAAACTGTTATGAAATATTTAGTATTTTTAATATACTTTTTATATATTATGTATATTCCATAAGTACAAAGAATATATTTCAAGAAAAATCCTGCAACTGTTTGATATAAGAAAAAGAATTCTCCAAATTCTAAAAATCCTCCAATTTGAACTCTTTGACTTTGAGTAAATTCAGGATAAAACAAATTCGCAGCTCTAATAGGTCCAAAACTAGATAATATACCAATTAAAACATAAATGCAGACGGCACCTAATATACCTAATCCAATAACACTATGCTTTCTTAAGTCTTTTCCACTATTTAAGTATTTTAAATAAGGTAAGGCAATAACAAAAGCAGATAATGAACCTAAAACAAGTAAAAGGGTAGAGAAAAATTCACTACTGATATTGCCAGATAGTACTGGCATTATATATTTAATATCCTTATATTTTTCAGTAATAATAGCTAATAAGGCAGTATTAACACCTAATGAAGATATTAATATTATTACAAATGTTAATAATGTACTCATACTTTTTCCTATTAAAAATACTGATGGTAAAAGGAAAAATATTATTATATACCACGTAGGAGTTTCTAGGAAAAAGCAAGACTTAATAACATTAGCTTCTACAGAAGTAGCTTCTAATGAGGCTAAAAATAATCCAAATGCAAATAGAAGCAAAAATATATTTCCTAAAGTCTTAGAAAGACCAATGGTAAATATCTCATTTATATTATAAACTTTTTTAGAATCCATAACATAAATTAAGTACATCGCAAATGCAAAAAATATTAAATATATAATTAATGTATATAGCCAAGTGTCCCTTCCCCCCTCTTTAATAAACAAAGAAGGATATGTTTTTAATGATATATATGTAACACTAAATATAAAGAGTATAAAGTGTTTTGCTGATATTTTATTCATTTTTATTCCTCCAACACTAAATATAAACTGACTTTCTTAACTTTAAGTAAGGTTTTAATCAAAACTAAAGCATAGAATAAGTTATCTAAGAGTGAAGTGTTATTAACTCCAGAATATATAATTTGAAATTAATAATATTCACTATAAGATAAGCTAAGTCTATTTTATTATTCTCAAAAAAAATGAATATTAAACATGTGTAGAGGAATAATATCCTTAGGTGATGTAAATGGATAATTTAAGTTATATTAAACAACGATTTGAAGGGAATTTTGATGTAAAGTATAAAGATGTAAATACAATAATTGGTGATGGTACTATTGTATTTATAGATGATTTATGTAATGGTCAATGGATGATGGAGTATTTAATATTACCATTAAGGGGATTTGGACAATTAAAGGGAACTTCTATAAAAACCCCTAATGATTTATTGGAAAAGGTGCTAGATATAAGTGCAACTGGAGTGGCGAAGGATTTAGATGATGCACTTATGCATGTTTTGTCAGGAGATGCTATATTAGTTTTAAAAGATTTTAGTGAAATTATCTTTTGTGAGGTTAAAAACTTTCCAAGAAGGGGAATAGGAATACCTGAAACAGAAGCTGTTTTAAAGGGGCCTAGAGAAGGGTTTAATGAACTTATAGTAGATAATGTTGCACTAATAAGAAGACGTGTAAAAAATCCTGATTTGAAATTTGAAGCTGTTGTAGTTGGTGAAGAATCGCAAACAGCTGTTGCACTTGCATATATTAAAGGAGTTGCTCCAAATGAATTAGTAGATAAAGTGAAAAATAAAATTAAAAATTTAGATATGAGATTTATATTAGATTCTAATTATATTGAAGCAAATTTAAAAAAGCAGCATTCGTTTTTTGATACTATAGGGTATACTGAAAAGCCAGATGAGGTGGCAGCAAAGTTATTTGAAGGGCGTATAGCACTTATTGTAGATGGCACACCTTTTGTAATAACAGCTCCATATTTCTTTTTAGAAAACTTTCAAATGCCTGATGATTACTATATAAATAGGTATTATACAAATTTTAACAGGATTTTAAGGTGGATTGCATTTTTAATGGCTTCATTTTTGCCAGGACTTTATGTTGCAATAATTACATATCATTTTTCAATGATTCCGAGCCTATTTGTATTTAGGTTAGCGGTATCAAGGGCTGGAGTACCATTACCTACTTTTATTGAAGTAATTGTAATGATGCTTGCATTTCAACTCATTAAGGAAGCCGGCTTGAGATTGCCACACCCTATTGGTGGAGCAATGAGTATAGTATCTGCTCTTATTTTAGGGGATGCGGCTGTAGGGGCAGGAATTGCATCAAGAATTACTATAATTGTAGTTGCAATAAGTACATTAAGTTATTTCTTAATTCCTAAAATTTATGGTGCAGTTTCATTTTGGTCAATAGTAATAATGTTAGCATCAGCATTATTAGGTTTGCCAGGTTTCTTATGTGCTTCAATGATTTATGTTATTCAAATAGTAGAACTTGATTCTGTAGGATATCCATTTTTATTTCCACTTGGCACTGTAAGTGAATATAGATTTAAGGATGTATTCTTTAGAGGAAAGTTAAATAGAATTTCTAATAAAATAATAGGAGCAGGAGGTAATAAGGCTAATGAAAAATAGACGAATAAAGGCTTGGGTTTTATGTTGTGTAATTTTATTGCCATTACTTCTAACAGGATGTTTTAATTATCATGATATTAATAAAGTCACATTTCCAACAAGTGTGATTTTTGATGTTGATGATTTAGGAAAGAGTATTTTATATTTAGATTGTATAAAGCCTTATAGAAGTACTAATGATAGTTCAGATAAGGGAAGACGTATTATTTATAAAGGTGAAGGAAAAACAGCTATGGAGGCCTTAGAGGATATTAATAGGGTATCTAGTTATAAACTTGATTATAGTCAAACTAGAGCATATATATTTACTGAAAAGGCTGCAAGAAATGGAATAAAAAAGTTTTTAGATTTAATTAATAATAATAGTGATTTTCAAATTAAGCCAAGTGCTTTTGTTTATTATGGAGATGTTGAAGATTTATTAGATACTGTATCAGGAGATGAAGAATATTTAGGATTATTTTTAAATGATTTAGTTGGTAAGGAGAAGTATAATTCTAAGTCAGTAAGATCTAATATTAATTATTATTTAAGTAATACATTAATGGGAGGAAATACAGCATTATTAACATCTATTGATTTAAAGGAAGATGCATTAGATAAAAAGATAGAAATAAATGGAGCATCTATTTTCAAAGATAATGTTTTGG
The DNA here is from genome assembly GCF_040227035.1 of Clostridium sp. RTP31139st1_H3_RTP31139_211217. Classification (NCBI taxonomy): domain Bacteria; kingdom Bacillati; phylum Bacillota; class Clostridia; order Eubacteriales; family Clostridiaceae; genus Clostridium; species Clostridium sp. RTP31139st1_H3_RTP31139_211217. The sequence continues at coordinate 8,734 of NZ_JBCOAB010000012.1, read as the reverse complement.
TTGAAAAAATAGATGTAGAAAATACTTTAATGTATAATATGTTAATGGGTGGAGCTAAAAGTGGGGTATTAGAAGCAACTAATCCAAATAGTAAATCAGATTTTATTAGTTTAGAAATATTAGATAGCAGTGTTAAAGATACTTTAAATTACGAAGATGGAAAATTTAAATTAATAAAAGAAGTTAATGTTGATGTAGATATAAGTGAAATACAAGGGAATTTAGTAGTTGATCAATCAGTGTTAGATTATATTGTTTATAATGAAGAAGAATATATTAATGGATATATGGAATATATTTTTAATAAGTACAAAGAGAAGGATTTAGATATTTTTGATATTAAAAGATTAGCAGAAATGTACTTTCCAAAGGAAGATATAGAAGATCCATTAAGTATAGCTGATTTAGAAGTAAGAACTAAATTAACTATTAAGGGAACTGGAGTTGCTAAAGATAGTCTTTAAATAATAAATAAAAAGCCCTTATTAATTAATTATTTAATATATTAATAAAAAGTATCATATATTATAAAAAGATGAATAGTTTATATATATAATTAATTAAAAGTTAGAATCTTATTTATAGTTTTTAGCTTAAAATTTAGTTAGCCATTGTTAAAGAACAAAGGAAAAGATAGTTATAAAGTCATTTTCCTTGTTCTTTTTTTTATTACTATAAATATACTATATTATAGACTTATTATTAGCTTCAAAAGCAATTTTACTATAGATAAAAGGTAGGTTTTAAATAGACATATGTGAATATGTCCAATATGGTTAACGAATTGACTTGGATTTGAATAAGATATATTAGAGAGAATTTAAGGTAGGGACTATGAATAAGAAGAAACTACTATCTTTAATTAAGCAACGTGAAGGAACTAAGCTAGATTTTAAATTACAAATAGATATTTCATCTGAATCTGGGAAAAAAGAACTTGCTAAAGATGTATGTGCTATAGCTAATTCTAGAGGGGGAAGAGGATATCTTATAATTGGAATTGAGGACAGAACTAAAAGAATAATTGGAATTAATAAGCTTAAATCATTAGATGAGGAAAAAATTCAACAGGTTGTAAGCTCAAGATGTGAACCTCCTATTCCTATAACTGTTGAAATAGTTAATATAGAAGGCAAAGATATAGGAATAATAACTATATTTGATGGGGGACAAAAACCTTATCAAATAAAGGAAACAGGGGCATTTCATATTAGGAGAGGTTCAATTACTGACACAATGAGAAAGTCAGAATTAGTAGCAGCATTTGAAGAAAATCAATTAATGACAGTTGAGACTTGCCAAATGATCAATAGTAGCGCTGAATTTTTAAATATGGATTTAGTTGCAAGATATTTTAAAAACAAGGGGATAATTGTTAATAAGGAAAATGAAAGCTTTTTACTTCAAAGTGCAGGGATAACTTTTTTAGATAAAAGAACAAGAAAGGTTAGATGTACATTTGGAGGATTACTTGTATTTTCTGATAATAATAGTATATGTATACCTCACAATACTATTAGAATTATAAATAAGTATAATGATAAATATCCTAAGTCTAAAATGATTAATGGAAATTTACTAAGTATGATAGATATTGTTGAGAAAGAAATGTATACGTTATTACCAAGTAAATATCCCGTTTATGCAGTTATGGAAGCAGTTAAAAACTCAGTAATGTATAGAGAATATTCTAAAATAGATAAGATTATTGAAATTATTTTAACTAAAAATTCAATAATAGTAATTAGTCCAGGTCAATTAGTAGATAGAAATAATATATTTGGAGATATGGGATATAGTAAAAGAAATATGTGGATTTACGATAAGCTTATATCTTTAGATGAGGGAAAGAGATTTATTAATGATGGAAATGGAATAGTTAGAATAAAGGAAGCATTTAAGGGGAAAAGAAAGGTTCGGTTAATCAATTCTACTTTAGAGGATTGTTTTAAGGTTATATTACCGATGAACACTGAATAATATATTTTTTAAAGCTAATAATAACTTCATAAAAATATGGGTAAATTGTTTATGTTCTTATGTTAAATGCACATCTTTTTCTTATGAAAAAGATGTTATAAATAATTTTATATAAAAAGGAGTGGTTCCAATGATTCAAGTTTTTTGTGCAAGAAGAGGTTCTGGAAAGACAAAAAGATTAATTGAATTAGCAAATAACCAAATGGTTGATGCTAAAGGTGATTCAGTTTATATTGATGATGATTCAAGACCAATGCTACAATTATCTAGAGGAATAAGATTTATAGATACTAATGAGTATTATGTTGAAGATTGCCAAAGCTTTTACGGAATGTTATGTGGGATAATTTCATCTAATTATGATATTGAAAATATTTATATTGATGGATTATCTAATATTGTTAATTGTACTATGAAGGATGCCACTGAATTATTTAGAAAGATTGCTGGATTAACAGATAGATTTAGTATTAACGTTTATATTAATATTAATGTTGATACAAGTGAAGAAGTACCGGATTGTATTAAAGAATATGTAGCATAGGGTTGAAAATAATTAAATTTAGATAAATAGTAAAAAGTTGCTATTAGGTTTTAGTATTATATAATGCTAAAATCTTTATAGTAGCTTTTTTTTACATAAAATTTTATATTTTAACTTATTAGTAGTTTAACTATAGTTGAAGAAGTTTGAATTCATGAAATCTTCTTGATAAAACAACTTAATAAATATATACTAAAGATATGATTTTTTATTGGAGGTAAGGATATGGCTAACGTTTTAGACGAGTTATTAGATCGTGGATACATAAAGCAATTTACTCATGAAGAAGAAACTAGAGAATTGCTAGAAAAGGAGAAAATAACTTTTTATATAGGATTTGACCCAACAGCTGATAGCTTACATGTAGGTCACTTTATAGCAATGATGTTTATGGCTCACATGCAAAAGGCTGGACACAGACCAATAGCTTTACTTGGTGGCGGAACTGCAATGGTTGGAGATCCATCAGGAAAAACTGATATGAGATCTATGCTTACAAAAGAGCAAATTGAGCATAATGTTTCTTGTATAAAAAAACAAATGGAAAAGTTTATAGACTTTTCAGATGATAAAGCTATATTAGTAAATAATGCAGATTGGTTACTAAACTTAAACTATGTTGATTTCTTAAGAGAAGTAGGAGTTCACTTCTCAGTAAATAGAATGTTAACGGCAGAATGCTTCAAACAAAGATTAGAAAAGGGATTATCATTCTTAGAATTTAACTATATGTTAATGCAAGGATATGATTTCTATGTATTAAATCAAAAATATAACTGTAAGATGGAATTAGGTGGAGATGACCAATGGTCAAACATGATTGCAGGTGTTGAATTAGTTAGAAGAAAAGCTCAAGGGCAAGCTATGGCAATGACTTGTACATTATTAACTAACAGCCAAGGTCAAAAGATGGGTAAAACAGTAGGTGGAGCTTTATGGTTAGATCCAGAAAAGACATCACCATACGATTTCTATCAATACTGGAGAAATGTAGATGATGCTGATGTTGAGAAGTGTTTAGCATTACTAACATTCTTACCTATGGATGAAGTAAGAAGACTTGGAGCTTTAGAAGGTGCTGAAATCAATAAAGCTAAAGCTGTTCTTGCTTACGAAGTAACTAAGCTTGTTCACAGTGAGGAAGAAGCTGCTAAGGCTAAATCAGCTGCAGAAGCATTATTTGCTGGTGGAGTTGATATGAGTAATGTTCCTACAGTTACTATTTCTAAAGACAGATTAGGAGCTACTATTTTAGATATAATGGCAGAAAATAAAATCGTTCCATCAAAAGCTGAAGGAAGAAGATTAATCCAACAAGGTGGTTTATCTTTAAATGGAGAAAAAGTTACAGATGTAACTAGAACTTTAAATGAAGAAGACATTCAAGATGGATCTGCTTTAATTAAAAGAGGAAAGAAAAACTATCATAAAATAGTTGTTGAATAGTTATAAATACTATATTTGCCTTCAAGGACTAATCCAATATATGGATTGACCTTGAAGGCTTTTTATTTTAAGATTAAGTGGTTATAATATATAAGGAATAAGTTTAGACACGAGATAAGGGGGATGATTATGGCACTATATGCTATTTCTGATTTACATCTTGCATTAAGTACAGATAAACCTATGGACATATTTGGTGGTCATTGGGTTAATCACGATGAGAAGATAAAGAAAAATTGGGAAAATAAAATAACAGAAGAAGATACTGTACTAATTGCTGGAGATATTTCTTGGTCTATGAAGCATGAAGATAGTAAGATGGATTTAGATTGGGTAAATTCTCTTCCAGGTAAAAAGATTATAAGCAAAGGAAATCATGATTATTGGTGGAATAGTATTTCGAAGTTAAATGCAATGTATGATAATACTAAGTTCTTACAAAATAACTTTTATACATATAATGATTATGCTATCTGTGGTACAAGAGGATGGCTTGATCCAAGTAGTGATAAGTTTAATTCTAAAGATGCAAAAATATATGCAAGGGAACAAATTAGATTACGACTGTCATTAGATGAAGCAAAGAAACAAGGATTTGATAAATTTATAGTTATGATTCATTATCCTCCTTTTGGTGAAGAAAATAAGGAATCTGAACTAATGAAAATATTTAAAGAGTACAATGTTGAAAAAGTTATATATGGACATTTACATGGACCATCTAATGTTAAGGCAATAGAGGGAGTAATAAATGGAATTGAATATATAATGACATCATGTGATTTTATAGATTTTGATCCAATTAAAGTTTTAGATTAATATGAATTTGTAATTTTTGGTTACAGTTTTAAGTGTTTTTGATATAATGTATTTGTATAAAAATTAAGGGTGATGTGTATGGCGATGCAAAACTGGAAAAGTTTCCTTATGCCTTATGAACAGGCAGTAGATGAGCTAAAGGTTAAACTTAAGAGTATAAGAAAAGAGTATAGAAAAAGAAATGAATATTCTCCAATTGAATTTGTTACTGGAAGAGTTAAAGAAGTTTCAAGCCTTTTAGAAAAGGCAAATAAATTTGAAATTCCTTTAGATAGAGTAGGTGAAGAAATGGAGGACATAGCTGGTATAAGAATTATGTGCCAGTTTGTTGATGATATAGATACAGTTATAGAGTTAATTAGAGCTAGAAAAGATATGCAAATACTTTATGAAAAAGATTATGTTAGAAATGTTAAACCAAGTGGATATAGAAGTTACCATATGATTATTAAGTATACTGTATATATGGCAGATGGTCCTAAACCTATATTAGCAGAGTTTCAAATAAGAACTTTAGCAATGAATTTCTGGGCAACTATAGAGCATTCATTGAATTATAAATATAAGCAGCATATACCTAAGGAGATTCAGGATAAACTTAAATTAGCAGCAGATTCAGCTTTTAATCTAGATGAGCAAATGCTAGAAATAAAGGATGAAATTAAGGATGCTCAAAGATTATTTGAAGTTAAGTCTGATATTATTACAAATATAATGAATAATATTATGACATTAATGTCTTTAGGAAAGACTGGAGAAGCAAGTAGATATCAAGTAATGTTAAATAAGTTAATAGAGGAAGGGGAAGTTTGGGAATTAAATAACTTACTTGACTCTATTAAACGTGATATTATCAGATATAAAGATAATTAAAAATAAAGTTGGCGTAAAGCTGACTTTATTTTTATATTTATAAAGAATATTTTAGTATAATAAATAAAAATAATAATTTAATACGAAAGTAGTATTTAAATATGTAAGAACTAATACTTTATAAGTAATTCTTTTTAATTATAGGATATTATCAAGGTAATTTGCCACTTGTAACCTTGTATGGTATACTTAAGGTAATGGGGGTGGCTTATGAAATCAAGAACTAATATCAAAGACAATTGTTTTTTGATTGTTGTATTTATTTTAATGATAAGCTTTACAATGAACATTTATCAAGCCATAGAAAATAAAAAGTATACATATGAGCTTGGAAAGCAAAATTATAATAAAATTGAAGAAATAAGATATAGAAATGAATCTATACTATCAATATTAGATAGCTGTGTTTCAGCAGGAAGTGTAAACAATATTGATTTATTCACCTTATATAGAAATTATAGTAAGATATCAGAAGTCGAGTTAAGCTTATGGAGTAATTACCTTAATTCAGACAATAGTATATTTATGAATAAGAGAAGTAATTCAAAAAATATTGTTTTAAACACCACAAGTAAAAATGAATTATATTCAGAGATTGAAGAATTACTATATTCATATATCCAAAATGATATGACAGAAAAAATTGATGTAATAGAGCTAAAAGGAAAAGTATTAACAGATTTTAAACAGCTAAAGGATATGGCAACAGATTTAAATAATTACTTTACAGAGTTCTACTCAAAAAATTGTAATGTACCTGATAGCAAAAAAGAAAAGACTATGATACAGGAAGATTATTGGATAGATATACTTCAAGGAATGCAAGAAGTTAATAATAAATATGTAGAATATGAATTTGTTTATTAGAGCATATTTATTATGATAAATTTAATAAAAGAAGCTAAGCAGTTTAAGCTGCTTAGCTTTTACTTTATCTTAGTGGTGACATCCACCGCCACAAGAACCACATCCACCTTCAACTTCGATAACAGGCTTTAATGATAATCCTCTACCACCGTTTTCTTCTGATGAAAGTAATCTAAATCCACCAAATTCATCAACTAATTTTTCTTCAGCAATTAAAGTGATGTCGTTAATCTTTTCAGAAATGTCTCCTTCTTTTGCTTCATCAACAGTTATATTGAAAGCTGGGCCACTGCAACCAAATCCAGCTAAGTTTATTCTTATGCTGTAGTTTTCTACTTCATTTTCTTCAAGGAAAGCTTTGAATTCCTTGTATGCTTCTTCACTTACTAAAAATTTACTCATTATGTTCACCTCGCGAATTTTTTTGAAATTATGTTTATAGTATACCATATTACTCGGAAATAGCAATATGTTTTTTAGGATATAATGTAAAAATATTCCTAATGAATAAAATATCACATATTGAATTTTGAATAAATTGTCAATATAATATAAAAGGTATTGAAGATACTATTATTATAATAATTTTAATATAACCAAATTTAACTATTAATATTATAGTTAATTATTAATTTAGCAAATGAATTGTTGAAAAGAGAGGATTGTTAATTTTGAAGCCTTTTGATAGAGAATATGTTTTAGATAAAATACAAGAATACAATAATAAAATAAAAAATAACAAAATAGGTGACTTTGAAATAAAATCAATTGATGGATTAAAAGGAACGATCCAGGGATATTTATACTCTAAAGAAGATGAGTTAAATGTTAGGATATTAGAGTTACATGCACCAGAACATGTATGGATGAGATTGACGCCATTAGAGATACAAGCCTCATATTTTGCTATAAAAATGGCAAAAGGAAAAGTTGGGGTAGTTGGACTTGGACTTGGGTATGCTGTTGAAGAAATGGCTAAAAAGCCTGAGGTGGAAGAAATAACTGTTTATGAAATAAGCCAAGAAGTTGTAGACTTATATTATAGTAATTTTCCTAAAAATCCCAAGATTAATATAGTCTGTTGTAATGCTTATGAAGCAGAAAGAAAAGAATTTGACTTCTTTTATGCTGATATATATGAATATAAAATAACTTCACAAATAGTTGAAGATTATAAAAAGTTTAATGAACTTCATAATATCGAAGAATATAGTTTCTTTGGAATGGAACATTTCTTATTAAGTTGTAGTTATACAGAAATAGTATGGGTTTATATACCAGAAAATTGGATGGAATCAAGTAGAAGAGCTTTTGAAGCAATTCAAGAATCAAATCTTTTACCTTATTATGAAAAGCTTGATGAAAATTTAGTTTCTCAAGTTTTAGAAGAGTTCAAAGAAGTATTAAATGATATTTAAATTAAGAGCATCAGGAATAGTTCATATTTTGAATTATACTTAGATGCTCTTATAATTATTTGTTAAAAATAATCTAAAAAACATTGACTTATTACCAATAAATGTAAATAATGTATATATAAGATATATTTTTGTTGGGGTTTATGTTATGAAATGTGCAGTTATTGATATAAGAGGGAAAAGTAGAAAAAAGTTAGGGAACTTTTTAATTACATTATATATATTAAATTTAACCGATTTATTCTTTACAAAATTTTTATTATGGAAAGCACCTGATTTATTTCGAGAAGCAAATTCATTTATGAAATTAATTATAAATGGAATTGAGCCATATTTTTTGAAAATAGGTGTATTTGCTTTAGTATTAATATATTGGTATTGGAGAAGTGAAAAATCTAATCTAACTCAAATGAAGAGATCAATATTTGTAGGGAAAGTGCTGATAGGAGCATATGCTATAATCAATATTATGCATTTAATAAATATGATAATATATTTAAAAGTAAGTTAATTGACTTTTAAATAGAATCAATGTTAGTGATTATAGAAAAATAATTGTTAAAGAAACAAGGTTAAGCAAAGACAAGGTTTTATAGTTTAAGAAAGAAATTTAAATTAAGATATTAAATAATGAGATTAGAAGTATAGTTATTTCTAATCTCATTATTTTTTAGTTTATTAGATATAAATGTAAATATTAAGAGTTGTTTTTTATATGATAAATTACAATATCAAGTGCAACACTAATTAATTGCAAAAAAAATAACCCATACGGGTACGTTCATGT
>NZ_JBCOAB010000011.1:0-93229 GCF_040227035.1 Clostridium sp. RTP31139st1_H3_RTP31139_211217 | reverse complement strand
TGTATAGATCATTTTTCTTATTCTAGGTGAGAAATCAAAGAAAGTAGATAAGTTATTCCAGTTGTTATACCATGAATCTATAACCATTCCATAACTATTTCCCCAAGTTTCTTTTAGTTTGTCTAGCTGCGCTAACGCAAGTTCTTCAGTAGGAGCTTTATAAACTTCTTTTAAATCTTTCATAAATGATTTTTTATCTTTTGAAGCTATGTATTTTATAGAATTTCTTATTTGATGAACAATACATGTTTGTATATTAGCTGATGGAAATACGGTCTGAATAGCTTGTGGTAGCCCTTTAAGTCCGTCCATACAAGCAATTAAGATTTCTTTTACACCTCTATTTTTTAAGTCATTGCAAATACCTAGCCAAAACTTAGCTCCTTCGGCTTCATCAACCCATAGTCCAAGAATATCTTTATATCCTTCCATCGTATATCCTAAACAAATATATACAGCTTTATTAACTATTTTTCCGTTGCTTCTAACCTTAAAGTACATAGCATCTAAGTAAACTATTGGATATATTTTATCTAACATTCTATTTTGCCATTCGGTAGCGGTAGCTATTACTTTATCTGTTATTTTAGAAACCATTGATGGTGAGATTGTTATTCCATATAAATCTTCTATTTCAGCCTGAATGTCGCTAGTAGTCATACCTTTAGCATAAAGAGAAATTATTTTTTTATCTAATTCATTACAAACAGTTTCATATTTCTTTACTATTTGAGGTTCAAATTCAGACTTTCTATCCCTTGGTATATCGAGATCAACATCTCCAAATGAACTTCTTAGATTTTTTTGGCTATATCCATTTCTATAATTTCTTTCGCCAGGCTCAATATTGCTTTGACGTTGGTATTTATCTCTACCAAGATGTTCATCCATTTCTGCTTCAAGTATATTTTCTAGTACATCCTTAACTAACCTTTGAACTAATCCGTTCTTTCCAAGAACGTCATCGATTGTTTTACACTTTTTTATCTCTGAATTGTAATCAAAATTGATATCATTTTTTCTTGCCATAGAAAATCCTCCTAAAATTTATATAGTATATTATTCCAAATCTACCAACTAATCATACAAAAAAAGAGTAGATAGATTTGTTTTTTACACAAATCTATCTACTCTCCCTAGATTTGTTTTTACACAAACCTATTATAAAAAAAATAAGCATAGATGTCTATCACTAAAGTAATTTTCATCTATGCTTATATTGTACAAATCTATCTATAGTCTCAACTCTCAAAGGAATTTCCACATCAACTTACCACTTGTTAATTGAAATTATCTAGTTTTGTTACTGTTTAAAGATTTCTTCTAGGAATATTTAATTTAATAGATTTTTCAATTTCTGAAAGCATTCTTGAGTCTTTAGGATCTACGAAAAGACAAGTATAGCCTTTTTCACCAGCTCTTCCAGTTCTACCAATTCTGTGGATATAAGTTTCAACATTTTCAGGTATATCATAATTGTAAATATGATCAACTCCTCCAATATCTAATCCACGAGAAGCTACATCAGTTGCAATTAAATATTGAATATCAGCATTTCTAAAAGATTTCATTATTCTTTCTCTTTTTGATTGTTGAATGTCACTATGAATAACCTTACAGTTATATCCACGTCTATGCATAACTACTTCAAGTTCATCAGCTCTTCTTTTAGTTCTGCAGAATATTATAGCCATAAAAGGATTGTCTTCATCTAACACTTTACATAAAGCTTCTCTTTTTTCTCTATCAATAGTTTCAACAACTTCTTGGTTAATATTAGCTAAGGTGATTTCTTCTTTTTTAACACTTACGATAATTGGATCATTCATATATCTATACGCAAGCTTTTTAACAGCACTGTCCATTGTTGCTGAAAAACATAAAGTTTGTTTTTTCTTAGGGGTTTCTTTCATTATTAAATCAATTTCGTTTCTAAATCCCATTAAAAGCATTTGATCAGCTTCATCTAATACTATAGTTTTTAATGTGTTTAACTTAACCGTTTTTCTTTTTAAATGATCTAAAAGTCTTCCAGGTGTTGCAATAATAAGTCTTATGTTTCCTTTAAGTTTCTTCATTTGTGAACCTATATCTTTACCACCATACATTGATAAAACACCGATATCTTTAGCTGTACTTAATTTATTAGCTTCCTCTGTAATTTGAATAGCTAATTCTCTTGTTGGAGAAATAATTAATGCTTGTATTCCTTGTGAGTTTAATGAGATATTTTCAAATATAGGTAGTAAAAATGCTAAAGTTTTACCAGTACCAGTTTGAGCTTCAGCAATAACATCTTTATTATTTAAAATATGTATAATACTATCTTGCTGAATGGGAGTTGGATTTTGTATTCCAGATTTTTTTAATACATTATCTATATCATGACTAATTCCTAAATTTTTAAAGTTCATATAATTTACCTTTTATCTTTCATCTAAAGTTTCATATTATTATAACATCTATATAGCAATAGTAGAAAGTAGATTACTGGAAAAATAATAATTATTTATATATAAAAATGAGAAATCCGATAAGAAAATATATATTTTTCTTATCGGGTAAAATAAATTTTATTCCAATACTTGAATTATTTCATTGTGTAAATGTAATAATATTGAATTTTTTGCTCGTTCCCAAGAGTCAAAAGTAGTAATATTATCATTGATATACTTATAAATATATTCAACAATTTCATTAACATCTTCAATAGTATAATCATATACAATATCTATTTTATCGATTAATACTAATGTTTCAGCTACTTGTGCTTTTACAGCATCATCTATTATGTTAAAATTGACTCCAAATCTAGAAATTAAAATATCTTTTTGTTTGTTAATATGCTTAGATTCTGTATAAGTTATTTTAAGATAATCTAGGAAATTTTCAAAATCTCCAACATTATCTAGAGGTTCTAAAGTGAATAAAATTCTAAAGAATAAATTCCAACTAAATTCATTATTTATTACATTTTCAAAATACTTTCCAAGGGTTTCTTTAAAATAATCATTATAAATAACTTTTCTTTCAAATGATAAAGATGAGTTGAAATTTAAACTTTCTTCAGAAACTGAATTTAAAGTATTTAATGCTGATATAAGAACATTAGTATAATCAGATTCGTTTGAAATATTATTTTTAAAAAATACATATTCAACGATAGTTTCACATGAGTCTTTAAAGTTAATTGTCATATCAATAGATTCTTTCATTTTATGAGAAAACATATCGTAAATAAGTTTAGAAATTATTTCTTGAAGTTGTCTTTTATTAGGAGTATTTGATTTTACTTTTTTAGATTCAAAGTGCTTTAAAACTGTTAATAATTGATTATCTATCATTGTTAAATTATTTTTTATAGAATTCATAATGTCTCTTAAAAATTGATCTTCAATAATATAATTAGAGTTTTTATAAATTATTTGATGTTCTATTTCACTCCAAAACATATTAGTTAAAGATTTAATTTGTAATTCAAAAGGAATAACTAAATTTTCGAATGTAAATCTACCATCAATTCTATAAATGGTAAAACCATTTTTTTGCTTTTGTGGCTGTTTTCCTGATAGTTTAAGAGAAATATGATTATTATCTTCACAAAAATAAAAGTCGTTATCAGCTTTTTTATTAAAATACTTTTTTAAAAAACGATAAATCTTTTTTTCATCATCACCAAATCTACATTCAATTCTTATACCAATAAGGTCGCTTAATCTAAAAATAAGTTCATTAGCATCAGGATAGCGTTTGTAATAATGATTTCTTAAGATTTTTTCACGTAAACTTTCAACAGATTTAACTCTACAGCTAATATTAGAGTATTCACAATAACTTTCATTTAATATTGAAAAAAAAGAATCCTCCAATTCTGCTGAAGCTTTTAGTAAAGTATTTTGATTTCTTTTTAATTCATTTAATGCTATTTCTAAATAGTCAAATTCTTTAATATTCAAAACTACACCTCTGTTAAATAATTATATTAATATGATTATACAAATTACTATTTAATATAACCAATAATATTATAATAGTTTATTATCTAAAATTGTAGTAAAATAGTAATTAAGGAATAAAAATGATATTATTAAAAATATAACTATTTGTTTAGTGGAGATATGAGAAGAAGGAGTAAATATGGTAAGCGAAATAAATTTAAAAATAAAAAAATTAAAAGAAGATATTTCTGTTAAAAATAAGTTAGATAATGAAATAGTCGTATTAGAGCGTAATTTAAAAAATGAAGAAATAGAGTTAAGCAATTTAGAAAAGAAGCTTAAAAAGGAAAAAAAGGATGTGGATAATTTAAACAAAACATCATTTTCTAATTTTTTTGCAACTATATTTAAAAATAAAGATGAAAAGTTAGAAAAGGAAAAAGAAGAATATCTTAATGTGAAAATAAAGCATGAAGAGGTATTATATAATATAAATGTAATAAAATCAGATTTACAAAATAAAAAAGAAAAGCTTTTTAGCATAGAAAATTGTGAAAAAGAATATGAGAAAGTAATGGATGAAAAAATAAGCATCCTTAAAAATAATGGTGATTATGCAACAAAGGAAAATATTAAAAGGCTAGATGACAAATTAAATGAGCTTATAGATAAAAACAATGAAATAAGAGAAGCTTATGGTGCTGGTAAGAGATTATTAGAAGAGGTGGTTTCAGCTAAAGAGGAATTAGAGGGAGCAAAGAAGTGGGGAACTTTTGATATTATAGGTGGAGATGCTATGTCATCAATAGCAAAACAAAGTAAAATAAGAAAAGCAAATATTAAATTTGAAAGAGTGTCACAACTAATATCAGAGTTTAACAAGGAATTAGGTGATATTAAATTGAATAGTTTGGAGTTTTCTAACGTTACATTTGCGCTTGATGTATTTTTTGATAATATTTTTACAGATATTTCAGTGCAAAGAAGAATTAATGAATCTATAGATGAGATTGAAAATCTAGAAAATAAAATAAAAGAAATTTTATATGTTTTACAAGATAAAGATGAAGAAGTTGTAAGAAATCTAAATAACATAAAGAATGAATATATTTTATTTATTGAAGAAGCAAATTAATTAATTCATAGCATAAAAATAAAATTATTAATATTAAAAGCAAATTAATATGTATTATTATTAATTTGCTTTATTTTATATTCAATATAAAAACATAATAAATAAACACAATTAAATAATAAAAAAAGTTGTTTATAAGAAAAATAGTTTTGCCGAACATTTTTGATTTTATTGTTTTACGTAATTAATTTGAAACTTTTAAGGTAATAATGTATTATGGATAATGAAATAATTTACTAAAGGAGTGTAATTTATGGATTATAAGGCAAAAATTAAAGAAAAGATGAGTAAATTATTATTTTTGGAGATGAATAAAGATGGATTTAAAGAAAATATAGGTATTCCATCATATGTTACTTTTAAAAATAAAGATTTATACTTACCAATTAGTTCAGAATATATAAGTTCAAATATTAATGATGAAATAAAAATTAAGAATCTTCCTATATATTACTTTATTGAAGGAATGTTTACTGCAATTGGTGCTGATGAAAATTTAAGATTTAATGAAGACTATGAATTAATTTTGGATTATATTAAAGATACAGAAAATTGTATTAAGTCATTAATTAGTAAAAGAATTGAAGATAAAAGATACTTAGATGCTTATCTTTTATTAAAGGGTTATTATACATATTCTAAAGATTTAGATGTAATGAAAAGAATATTACTTGTAGGGGAAACTATAAGGGAAGAAGACAGTAGTTTTAAAGATTTATTACTTGAGGATATAGATTACTGCATTAATAATAATTTAAAGATAGCAGAACCATATCTATATCAAGCAATTGTCTTAAAGAATGATGGAGATTTTAAAGCTGCTAGAGTTGCTATTAATGAATATTTAAATAAAGGCGGTAAGGTAACAAAAGAAGTTGAAATTATAAAAGCAGATATTCAAAATATTTCAGATTATGAAAATGCTATAGAATATTTAGCAGAAGATCCAGCGAAAAGTATTGAAATATTATTAAGATTAGCTGAAGAGTTTGAAGAAAATCCACTAATTTATTATTATTTAGGAATTGGTTTTAGAAAATTAGAAGATTATAATCAAGCTATTTATTACTTAAAAGAAAGTGTTAAGAGAGAAAGTGGTATTTTAGAGGTTATTGTTGAGTTAGGTTTAAATTATGCTTGTATAAATGAATTTGAAGAGGCAATTAAGCTATTCAAAAAAGCATTTGAAGCTTCAAGGGATGTAGAAATTTGTACAAATATAGTTATGTGTTATTTAAATCTTAATGATTTAGAAAATGCTAAATTACATTTAGATATAGCTAAAAATTTAAATCCAGATGATGAAATAGTAAAACAATTAGAAACTATGATTAATAAGTAATAATAAAGGAAGAGTTTATATGGGGAAAAATCAAAAATATAAGAGTATAGATATGTTAGGGTATGAAATTTTTGCTGCTAATATGGATGAATGCTTAGAAGTTGTACTTTCAAAAGAAAAGGTACATATTGTTTCAGGAAATCCTGAAGTACTATACACAGGATTAAATGATAAAAATCTATTTGATAATTTTACAAGTGATAAATCATTAATTATACCAGATGGTGTTGGTGTACAAATAAGTGCTAAGATATTAAAAACTCCTGTAGAAGAAAAAATAGCAGGAATAGAACTTATGAAGAAGATACTTGAAAAGTGTGAAGATAGTGGAGAAGGTATTTATCTATTAGGTGCAAGCGAAGAAAATTTAAAAGCTTGTGTAGCCAATATTTTAAGAGATTATCCAAGAATAAATATATCTGGATATCACAATGGTTTTTTTGATTTAGATAATCCAAGAGAAATATTAGAAGAAATAAAAGAAAAAAAGCCTATGGCAGTTTTTGTAGCAATGGGTTGTCCAAGACAAGAAAAATTTATTGTAAGATATATGGATGAATTACCATGCAAAATATTTATGGGGGTTGGAGGTAGCTTTGATGTTATTGCAGAAAAGGTAAATAGAGCCCCAAGATGGATGATAGATATAGGAATGGAATGGGCTTATAGAGTTGCAAAAGAGCCATGGAGAATAAAAAGACTTGGAAGTATTCCTAAATTTATATGGACTGTTACCAAGAGTAGAGGTAAAAACTAATGAAGGGTAACAAGATATTTAAAGCTGCATTCTTAGTTATGATAATTAGCATTCTAAGTAGATTTTTAGGTTTATTTAGAGATATGCTGGTTGGATATCAATTTGGAGTTAGTATTTATACAGATGCATATAAAGCAGCAGTATCAGTACCTGAGACTGTTTTTACTATTGTAGGACTTGCAATATCAACAGTGTTTATTCCAATGCTTAGCAAAGTTAGGTTTGAAAAGAATAAAGAAGAGATGTTTAAGTTTTCTAATAATATTATTTCTATATTATTAGTTATTTCAGTAATTGCTTTTGCTTTAGGATTTGTTTTCACAGATAAAATTGTTGCTTTTATGTTTGATGGGTTTAATGAAGAAAAGTTTAATCTTACAGTTTTTTTAACAAGAATAACTTTATTTAATCTTTTATTCTTATCAATAAATGCATGTTATACTGCAATGCTTCAAGTTTGTGAAGATTTTATAATTCCTTCAATTTTAGGAATGTTTTTTAATGCTCCAATGATAATTTATTTAATATTTTTTAAAGATATTAGTATCATTGGATTAACTATTGCAAATGTTATAGGAAATTTTTTGAGAGTTGCAGTACAGTTACCGGTTTTATATAAACATGGATATAGATTTAAGTTATTTATTGATTTAAAAGATGAAAGAATAAAGAAAATATTGATATTAATTATACCTGTAATCATTGGTTCGGGAGCAAACTCCTTAAATATGGTAGTTGATATGAAGGTAGCATCTTCATTAGGTGATGGAGCAGTAAGTGCATTAGATTTTGCACAAAAAATAATAGTTTTTGCAAATACTGCAATAACAACTTCTATCGTATCTGTAATGTATCCACTAATGGCTAATAAATTAAATGAAGGAGATATTAAAGGATTTACTAATTACTTAACAAAATCTATTTCTATTATAGCCTTATTATTGGTGCCTATTTCAATAGGATTTATACTATTAAACAAAGATATCATAAGTGCTTTTTATGAAAGGGGTAATTTTAATGAAGCAGCTGTAAAGATTACAGCAAGTGCTTTTTTAGGATATTCATTAGTATTGCCATTTACAGGAGTAAGAGATATTTTAAATTCATCGTTATTTTCTATGCAAAAAACTAAAGTAACAACAATTAACGGAATTATTGGAGTAGTTGTTAATATTATTTTAAGTATTACTTTATCAAAAATATTCGGAGTATTTGGGGTAGCAATAGCATCTACAATAGCATCAATGGTAACGTCAAATTTATTATTTATTTCTACTAGAAAGTTTGGTGGACACTTTGATGTTGTACCTATGATAATTAAACTGTTAAAAATAAGTTTATCAGCAATGGTAATGTTATTAGTACTAAAAATATTAAATATTATGATAAATTTAAATAATGCAATATTAACTATCTTATTTAATGGGGTAGTAGGAGGCGTTGTTTATTTTATATCATGTAAAATATTTAAAATTGAAGAATTAGATGAAGTAATAAATATGATGAAAAATAGAGTATATAAGTAAGGGACTTAGGAGGAAATATGAAGATATTATTTATAGCATGTTATTCACCGTTAATTAATAATTCGGCATCTATTGAAACCTTACAATATTTAAATAACTTAGCAAAAATTGATGGGAATGAAGTTCATCTTTTAACAGTGAACTTCCCCAAAAATTCAATTTATTATGATGAGTATATATTAAGTATGTTAGATAAAAGAGTTAAAAAGCATATAATTTCTGGCGGAAAAATATTTGAAAGAATAATGCCTAAGAAATCTAAAAATGCAGAAGTAGTTAATGTATCTAACGGTAATAAAAGTTTTGTAAAAGCTTTATTAAGAAAAGGTAAATCAATAGTAGCGATACCAGATATGTATTTTAATTGGGCAAAAGCTGCAAGTAAATATGGTATTGAATTAGTAAAAAGAGAAAAGTTTGATGTTATGTTTTCAATGCATGAACCGCCTTCTAGTCATATTTGTGCTCTTAAAATTAAAGAGGAATTTAAGGATTTACCTTGGGTTACATATTGGAGTGATCCATGGCTGAAGGATTCAACTAGGGCTAATATAAGCAAAGCAAGAAGAAAATTTGAAGGATCATTTGAAAAAAGAATAGTTGAATTAAGTGATAGATTTATTTTTGTAACTAAAGCTAATAGAGATGATTACGTATCTTCTTATAATATTCCAGTTGAAAAAACTTATATTGTAACAAGAGGATATGATGAAAATCAATATGAAGAGATTAAAAAGAGTTTAACTCCAAAACTTATAAATAAAGAAAAAGTTAATTTTGTTTATGCAGGAGAAATATTCTCAAAGCTGAGAGATGTTAGGCCTTTTATAGAAGCATTAAATAATATTAAAGATACAAATATTAGTTTGTATAATGATTTAAATGTTATGTTCTTTGGGAATATTGATGATGAAGAAATAAAGAATAAATTAATGGCAGTTGATAATATTAATGTTTCACCAAGAATTCCTTATGATGAAGCGTTAGCTTATATGCTTAATAGTGAAGTGCTATTATTGTTTGGAAATAAAAATTCAAAACAAATTCCGGCTAAAATTTATGATTACTTTGGAGCAGATGGTATTATTTTTGTGATACTTGGAGATGAAAATGATCCTATAAAAGATGTAGTAGAAAATAAAAATAAGTGTGTTGTTGTAAATAATACTGCTGATGAAATTGTAAGTGGAATTAATAAAATAATTTCTATGATTAAAAATGGTGAAAAATATGGTCCTATAGAAGAATACAAATGGCAATATATATCAAAGAAGCTTAATGATATTTTAAAGGGGTAATTATTATGCATGTAATGTTTATACCTTCTTGGTATGATAATAATAGAAATAAAGTTCATGGTAGTTTTTTTAGAGAACAGGCAAATAAGCTTCAAGAAAATGGAGTAAAAGTAACTGTTGCATATAATGAAATTTGGCCATTAACATTAATGGGAAAAATAAAAGAAAAAAGTGGTTTATCTTTTAAAGTTGAAAAAGGATTAAGAACTTATAGATATAAAAATTATAATTTTATTCCCAAAAATCCATTGATGTTTAAAGTTTTTGATAAAAGAATGGAAAAGTTATATAAGGAAATTACTAAAAGAGAGGGAAAGATAGATATTATTCATGCACAATCATCATTATGGGGTGGTATAAGTGCTTCTTATGTAGCAAAAAAATATAATATTCCATTAGTAATTACTGAACATTCTTCTGTTGAAAGAGGAGTTTACGTAAAGAAAAGTTATTACAAAAGGATAATAGAGTCTTATAAAAGTTCAAATAAAGTTATAGCTGTAGGAAATGGACTTAAGAAAGAAATTGAAAAATTAAGTGGTCGTAATGATATAGAGGTTATTGGAAATCTTGTAGATTTATCTTTATTTGATATTAGAGATATTAAAAGAGAAAGTAATGAGTTCATATTTTTTAGTGTAGCATTTTTAGAAGGTGAAAAAGGATTTGATACTTTAATTAAAGCATTTGCAGAAAAATATAAAAATAAAAATGCTAAATTAGTTGTTGGTGGAGATGGAAGTCAAATGGAATGGCTAAAAGGCATAGCAAAAAGTGAAAATGTAGAAGATCAAGTTGTTTTTACTGGTGCATTATCTAGAGAAGAGGTTGCTAATTGGATGAATAAGTGTAATGCTTTTGTATTACCTTCAAGATATGAAACATTTGGAGTAGTATATATCGAAGCATTAGCAAGTGGTAAACCTGTAATTGGAACTTTTAATGGTGGAGCTGAAGATATAGTAACTAAAGAGGTTGGGATATTAGTTGAAATAGATAATGTCAAAGCATTAAGTGAGGCTATGGAGTATATTGAGCAGAATCACAAGAAGTATGAACCTAGAGCATTAAGAAAGTATTGTACTGAGAAGTTTAGTGCAAATGTTATAATAAATAAAATAATAAATGTTTATAAGGAAATAATAAAATAAAGGGGTGTTAGTATGAATTTTAAGGATTATACAATAGATAAGTTTTTATATGAATTAAAAACTGATTTGTCATCTCCAGGAGGTGGAAGTACTGCAGCGTTGGTTTCAGCATTAGCTGGAGCTTTAAACAACATGGTATACTCATTTACTGTAGATAAAAAAGCTTTTGAAAAATTAGATGATAAAAATAAAGAAAAGATGTTAGTTTTAAAAGAGAAATGCGAAGAATTTATAAGTAAAAGTATTACTTACATGGAAGCAGATAGAGATACTTTTACTGCGTTAATGGATACTTTTAAATTGCCAAAAGATACTGATGAAGAAAAGAAGTATAGATCTAAGACTATTAAAGAAAAAACAATAGCAGCAATGGAATCACCATTAAATTTAGCTAAAGATTCTTTAGAGTTTTATGA
Organism: Clostridium sp. RTP31139st1_H3_RTP31139_211217; assembly: GCF_040227035.1. Taxonomy (NCBI): domain Bacteria; kingdom Bacillati; phylum Bacillota; class Clostridia; order Eubacteriales; family Clostridiaceae; genus Clostridium; species Clostridium sp. RTP31139st1_H3_RTP31139_211217. The sequence goes on along the minus strand of NZ_JBCOAB010000011.1, from coordinate 81,666 downwards.
TAATATTGATTTTGCAATTGAATTTGGAAATAAAAATTTAACATCAGATGCTATTGTTGCAGCAATACTTTTACATTCTGCTATTGAAAGTTCAATAGTTAATGTTTTTGTTAATTATAATAGTTTATCTAGCAATGAAGGATATGAAGATATTCCGGAAATTTGTAGAGAAATAATAAGAAAATCATTAAGTAAAAAAGAGTTGATACTTAAAGAATACGGTATCTAAAATTAAAAGTCATAATATATAGCCAATAGTTAGCTATATATTATGACTTTATTTTTTTGAAATACTTAGGATAAAAATATTAATATTTATCTGATGGTTAGATTAAGTAATAATCCTACCTCTTTAGCTTAGAGATAACAACCGACGGGCCCGTAGACTAAGGTTATATTGGGGTAAGAACAAATTCCAACCCAAACTCAATCTTATGCTAAGAATTAAGTTTATTGAGCTTGATATTCAGGAAGTTCAGTAAGTGGTTTAAATTCATAACCATCTGCTCTAATTTGTTCAATTACTGTTTTTAAAACAGCAGTATTTGTTTTAGAAACAGCATGTATAAGCATTATACAACCAGGATGAGCACCATTAGTAATTTTTTTGATAGCTTCTTCTTCACTAGGTTGGTTATCAATAATCCAATCTTTATATGCAAAGCTCCAAAAAATAGTTTTATAACCAAGATCCTTAGTTTTCTTTAGAGAATTAATTGAGTATTTTCCCATTGGTGGTCTAAAGAATTTAGGCATGTCTGTACCAACAACTTCTTTATATGCTTCTTCTACATCAGTAAATTCTGATTTGAACTTTTCTGGATCTGTAACAGTTGCCATTGATGGATGATGATTAGAATGATTACAAACTAAATGACCTTCATCAGACATTCTCTTGATAATTTCAGGGTTAGAAACGATATAAGGTTTCACAACAAAAAAAGCTGCAGGAACCTTTTCATCTCTTAATATATCTAGAATTTTTGGGGTATAACCATTTTCATAACCTTCATCAAAAGTTAAATAAACAACTTTTTCATTAGTATCTCCTAGATAATAAGCATCATATTTAGATAAAAGACCGGTTGCTTCTTTTGGACATTCTGGCAATGTATCTTTGCCACGATTAACAAAATACCAATTTAATTCGGTATCATCTGAAGCAATGTTTATGGAATGACCAAAAGCAATGCTAGAAAGACAACTTACCGATAAAATTAAGATAAGTAAAAATATAAATAACTTATTTTTTCTCATTAAAATCCTCCCTTTCTAAGTTATATTAATATGTTTTGTATATGACAAGATATTAAACGTGGTAAAAAAAGGGTATATAGGGATATCGAAAATAAATAACTAAAAAATACATAAAAAGGAATTGACAAGAAATAATTACAGGAATATAATGGTAAAAGAATAAAATATAAGGAGGTAGGAATATGTTAAATTTAAAAATTAGAAATAATAAAGAAAATAGAATAAGTATTGATAACCCTATCTCTATGGTTTTATATAAATAATAAAAATTTGTATAAAATTTAATTAAAATTATATGTAATAATTAGAGGTTGTGGTTATTAGCCATGGCCTTTTTGTATTTTTACAAAATTAGTATGTATTTTATCTTATATGATAACTATAGTCATGGCATAGCCATGGCTTTTTTTATTTAAAGGAGGCGAAGTTATGGGAAATGGAGATTTTAAAGGTGGATGAGCATTAAGTTTTAAACTAAAGGGGGAGTCGAATAATGACTAAAGTATTTAAGTATGTTTTAAAGTATAAAGGAACATTAATTTGGGGTACTATATCTATGCTTATTGTAATAGGTGTTGATTTATTAATTCCATATATGCAGCAAATATTTATAGATGAGGGAATTATTGCAGGAAATAAAAATACCATAATTTTTGTATTAGGAGCAATTTTAAGTATTTCGATAATTAAGGCCATATTTGGCTATAATAAAGAATTTAAATATGATTTATTGAGCACTTGGGTTCATGAAGATATTAAAAATGATCTTTTTACTCATATTCAAAAATTAGAATTCAAGTATTTTGATGAAATGAATACTGGCGAGCTAATGTCTAGAATTGGAGAAGATGCAGAAAATATATGGCAGACTATAGGTTATGGTTTAAGGCTTTTTGTTGAAAATATAATTTATTTTGTTATATCTACAATAATTTTATTTTATTTAAATTGGAAATTAGCCTTAGCATGTTTCATAGTTATGATTCCAATTGGCTTTATAGCTGTACAGCTTGAAAAAAAGTTTGGTAAATGTTATGGAGAAATAAGTGATAAAACAGCAGAAATTAATACTACGGCTCAAGAAGATATAGCAGGTATAAGACTTGTAAAGGCTTTTTCAAGAGAAAAGTATGAAATAAGTAAATTTTTAAAACTGAATAAGTCTTATTATGATTTAAATATGGATCAAGCAAAGGTAATAGGAGATTACTTTCCTAAAATAGAGTTTTTAACGAATATTTCTCTAGTTTTAATGATAGTATTTGGCGGATATTTAGTTATGAATGGAGAAATGTCAATTGGTGTATTAGTAGCTTTCAGTGGGTATATATGGAATCTTATATGGCCAATGAGGATGTTAGGAGAGCTTACTGATTTGATTTCAAGAAACTTGGCTTCTGCTAAAAAAATATTTGCAATTATTGAAAGAGAGCCAGAAATAAAAAGTGGAGCTTTAGAAGATGTAAATATAAAGGGTGATATTAAGTTTGAAAATGTTAGTTTTAGTTATAATGATGAATTAGTATTGAAAAATATTAATTTAGATATAAAGGCAGGAAGTACCATAGCTATAATGGGAACTACAGGTTCAGGAAAATCAACTTTATTAAATCTAATAGGAAGATATTATGATGTAAAAGAAGGTTGTATAAAAGTTGATAATATAGATGTTAAAAATTATGATTTAGAAGTTTTAAGAAGCAGTATGGCAATTGTACCACAAGATACTTTCTTATTTTCTGATTCTATATTAAATAATATAAAGTTTAGCAATGAAAATGCAGATATAGAGGAAGTAAAAAAATATTCTAAGTTAGCATGTTCTTTAGACTTCATAGAAACTTTAGATGAAGGGTTTAATACAGAAATAGGAGAAAGGGGAATTGGACTTTCAGGTGGACAAAAGCAAAGAATATCAATTTCTAGAGCTTTAATAAGAAATTCCTCAATTTTAATTTTAGATGATTCAACTTCAGCTTTGGACATGGAAACTGAACAAGAATTATTAAAAAATTTATCAATGATGAAAAAGCAAAGCACAACATTTATAGTTGCACATAGAATTTCAGCAGTAAAAAATTCAGACTTAATAGTTTATTTAGAAAATGGTGAAATAAAAGAAAAAGGAACTCATGAAGAATTATTAGAGTTAAGAGGTGCTTACTATGATATTTATTGTGAGCAATTTAAAGATTTTAACCTTTTAGAAGAGGAGGTTATATAAGATGCAAAATAATATAAATAAAGATGAAGAAGTTATGAGACGTAGTAAAAGTGAAATAACAATTAAATTATTATCTTATCTTAAACCATATAAAGCTAGTTCTCTTATAGTGGTTTTATTGATGCTTTTTGTAATGATGTGTGAAATTGTCAATCCATTGTTGTTAAAAATTGCAATTGATAATTTTGTAGCTAATAAAAATGTTAATGGCTTAATAATAATAGGGGGTTCGTTAATATCATTAAATTTAATAGCTTGGGTATTATCTAAAATAAGGTGGAAGATGATAACTAGCATAACTAATAATATTTTAGTTAATATAAGACATGAATTATATAGTCATATTCAATATTTATCTTTTGATTTTTTTGATAGCAGACCTGTAGGGAAAATACTTGCAAGAGTTGTTGGAGATGTTAATGCTTTAAAAAATTTATTCTCTCAAGCAATTCAATCATTTATTCCACAAATAATTAATTTGATTTGTGTTGCAAGCATAATGTTCGTACTTAATGTTAAATTAGCATTAGCTTCAATTATATTGCTTCCCTTATTAGGAGTTGCGATGTTTTGTATAGAAATTTTTTCGAGAAGAAGATGGGAAATTTATAGAAATAAACGTTCAAATTTAAATGGGTTTACCCATGAGGATTTTTCAGGAATAAAGGTTGTACAAGGCTTTGCTAGGGAAAAGGGAACAGAGGATAATTTTAAAGGTATGGTAGGTGAATTAAGTAATTCATTTATTAAAGCAGTAAAGTTAAATGATTTCTTTTGGCCATTAGTAGAATTATCATGGGGTGTAGGTACATTAGTAGTCTTTGCCGTAGGATATTTTTTAATAAAGGATGGAGAAATAGAATTAGGTACTTTAATAGCATTTTCAATGTATGTAGGTATGTTTTGGAGACCTATTATGAATCTTTCGAGCTTTTATAATACGTTAATTACGAACTTTTCAGCAGCAGATAGAATTTTTGATATTTTAGATGTACAACCAGTAATAAAAAATTCTTTAAATGCAAGACCAATTGGTAAAATTCAAGGAAATGTAGAATTTAAAAATGTTTCCTTTTCATATGATGAGGAAAACGAAGTACTGAAAAATGTAAGTTTTAAAGCTGCTAAAGGAGAAAAGATTGCTTTAGTAGGAGCTACAGGGGCAGGTAAAAGTACAATAGTTTCTTTATTAAGTAGATTTTATGATCCAACTAAAGGAAAAATTTTAGTCGATGGAAAAGATATTAAGAATGTTGATTTAGAAAGTTTAAGAAGTCAAATGGGAATTATGCTTCAAGATACATTTTTATTTTCGGATTCTATAATGGAGAATATAAGATATGGAAGGCTTGATGCAACTGATCAAGAAGTTATTAATGCCGCTAAAGCTGTAAATGCTCATAAATTTATTATGGAATTAGAAAAAGGTTATGATACTGAAGTTAATGAAAGAGGATCAAGGTTATCTTTAGGTCAAAGGCAGCTTATATCTTTTGCAAGGGCACTTCTTGCAAATCCAAGAATATTAATTTTAGATGAAGCAACCTCTAATATTGATACTCAGACAGAAAAGTTAGTTCAAGAAGGAATAGAAAAGATTCTTCATGGAAGAACTTCTTTTGTAGTTGCTCATAGGCTTTCTACTATTAGAGATTGTGACAAAATTATGGTTATAAATAATGGTGAGATTGAAGAGGTTGGAAATCATGAAGAGCTTTTAAAGAAAAAGGGAAGCTACTATGAGCTATACATGGCACAGTATAACTTTTTAAGTGAGGGAGCTTAGATTAGTTAATAGCTATGAGTTATGGGGGAGAGTTTGTGGATACTCTCTCTTATAATATCAATTGTTTAAGGCTATTAACATTTTAGATAGTGAGGTAGTTATGGGTATAAATAAATATATAATAGATGAGAATAAAATTAAATTTAGAGATATAGATAAATCAAATTATAATGAGTGTATTTCTTTGAGGGTTGGAGAACATCAAAAGAATTATGTGGCAAGTAATATGTATTCCTTAGTACAGGCTTCTTATGAAGATGGATTGTATCCTTTAGGAATATTTAATGAAGATGAAATGATAGGGTTTTTGTTATATGACTATGATGAAGAGTTAAATGGATGGTCCTTTTCAAGATTTATGATTGATATAAAATATCAAAATAAAGGCTTTGGAAGAAAGGCTTTAGAAAAATTCTTAGAATATTTTCAAAGTAAATTTCCTAATAAAAGTTTATATACAAGTGTTGAAATTGATAATGATATAGCTATTAAGCTATATCAGAAGTATGGATTTGTGATAAAAAGTTCATTTGAATATGCAATTGAAGATGTAACTTATAAGGAGTTTAGAATGATTAAAGAAATTTGGTAAATAGTTAATTTAAGAGAGGGTTAGAGATATGGATATAAGAGTTGGGAATGAAGAAGATATTGATTCTTTAGAAGAACTGTATAATAACATAAATGATTATTTAGAAAGTACAATTAATTATCCAGGATGGAAAAAGGGAATATATCCTGTACGAAAGGATGCAGAAGATGGTATAAGGGAAGGAAATTTATTTGTAGCAGTTGAAAATGGAGATATTATTGGCAGTATGATTTTACGACATGAACCAGAACCAGCTTATTTAAATGTTTCATGGCAAGCGGAATTAGATTACAGTAATGTACTGGTTATTTATACATTTGTAGTGAATCCTAAATTTCTTAAGCGAGGTGTAGGTAAAAATATGCTTGATTTTATCGAGGAATATGCAATGGATAATAAAATAAAATCTATACGTTTAGATGTATATGAAAAAAATATACCTGCTATTAGTTTGTATGAAAAGTGCCACTATAAATTTATTGATACTGTAAGTCTTGGATTGGAAGATATAGGATTAAATTGGTTTAAACTATATGAGAAAATTATATAATAGATAAATGAGATTACTGGAGGGGTATAGAAATAAAATTAATAAAAATAACATTAGAATATGGTAAAGATATTATGAAATATAAGCAGGTACTTTTATAGGCTGGAGATAGCAGGTATGGTTGTATAAATTTAATTATTGTATATATAATATGATGAAAAAATTAAGAAGGTGAATAATATGAATTTAAAATATAAAATAATGAATGAAGAAGATTTTGAAGGTTGCGCATATGAACTTATTGAAGCATTTAAAGAAGAACCTTGGAATGAAGAGTGGACATTTGAACAGGCATTTACAAGAATTGATGAGATTATGTCTGCAAGAGTATCAAGAGGATATGTTGTTTATGATGGAGATACAGTAGTAGCAATGGCTTGTGGAAGAATTATGACTTATATAGATTTTAAAGAATTATGGATTGATGAATTTAGTGTAAATCCTTTATATCAAGGGAAAGGTGTTGGTAGTAAGTTAATAGAATTCATAAGAAATGAGTTAAAAAAGGAAAAGAGTAAAATTTCTTATTTGGCTTTAAATACTGAAAGAGATTATCCGTGTGTTAGTTTTTATGAAAACAATGGATTTAGAGCTTCTGAAACAAATCTCGTAATGTTTGCTAATGTAGATTATAAAGGGAATAATTAAGTAGGGAATAGTGTAAATAAGATTAATGTTATTAATAAGAAGTTATATTAAACGAATAATAAATAGTGTTTAGTATTATTTCTTAGAAAATTGAAAAGTATGGAGAATTAACGTACATTTTATCATTGAAATAAAATTACTTATAGAGTATAATCTTAGAAGTATTAGTAACGGAAGAAAGGAATGTTATATAGATGAGATTAGGGATTGTAGGACTACCAAACGTAGGTAAAAGTACATTATTTAATGCTATAACTAAGGCGGGAGCAGAATCAGCAAACTATCCATTCTGTACAATAGAGCCAAATGTTGGAGTTGTAAGTGTACCAGATAAAAGATTAGATGTTTTAGAAAAAATGTACGGAACTAAGAAAAAAGTGTATACTGCTGTAGAATTTTATGATATTGCAGGATTAGTTAAAGGGGCTTCTAAGGGTGAAGGTTTAGGAAATAAATTCTTATCACACATAAGAGAAGTAGAAGCTATAGTACATGCAGTTAGATGTTTTGAAGATGAAAATGTAGTTCATGTTGAAGGTTCAGTAGATCCTATTAGAGATATAGAAACTATTAATTTAGAACTTATATTTGCAGATTTAGAAGTTTTAGAAAGAAGAATGGAAAAAGGAGTAAAACTTGCTAGATCTGGTGATAAAAAAGCTAAAGCTGAATATGAAATAATGGAAAAGGTTAAGGCTCATTTAGAAGCTAATAAACCAATAAGAACTTTAGAGTTAAATGAAGATGAAGAAGCTTTTGTTAAATCTTTATTCATGATAACTTCTAAACCAGTATTATATTCTTGCAATATATCAGAAGATGATATGATGAGCGGAAACCTTAATAATAAATATGTTCAAATGGTTAAGGAATATGCAGCTAATGAAAATTCAGAAGTAGTTGTTGTATGTGCTAAGCTTGAAGAAGAATTATCAGGATTAGAGGATGAAGAAAAAGCAGAAATGTTAGAAGAATACGGATTGCAAGAATCTGGGTTAGATAAGCTTATAAGAGCATCTTACAAATTATTAGGATTAATAAGTTATTTAACAGCGGGAGTTCAAGAAGTAAGAGCTTGGACAATTAAAGAAGGAACTAAAGCTCCAGCAGCTGCAGGTAAGATTCACTCTGATATTGAAAGAGGATTTATTAGAGCAGAAGTTGTAGGTTATGATGATTTAGTAGCATGTGGTTCAGAAGCTGCAGCTAAAGAAAAAGGTCTTTACAGATTAGAAGGAAAAGAATATGTAATGAAAGATGGAGATGTAGTAAACTTCAGATTTAATGTATAATATTTTTAAAGGGGAGCTGTATAAAACAGTTCCTTTTTTTGCGACAAAAAATATAAGTATGATTCATTTAAAATAATCAATTTAGACATAATTAACAATTAATGTAAAATTGGTAAATAATATGTATTGTCAAATTCAAAATACTTCGTGAAGTATTGCTATTGCTATATTCGTTAAAGAAAAAAATATATTTTAAAGCAAATTTATCTTGAAGGAAATATAATAATTTTATAGAATATATATATAAAGTGGTGTAAAGTGGTTAAAAGTGGTTTAGTAATACTTAGTGGGGGTGCAAAATGTTTATTGGTGAATACTCACATAGCTTAGATAGCAAAAATAGAATGATTGTACCTGCAAAATTAAGGGAAGGACTTGGAGAAAAGTTTGTTATTACTAAAGGGCTTGATGGAGGTCTTTATGCATATCCCATAAGTGAGTGGGAAATGCTTGAAGAAAAACTTAAAAAGTTACCGCTTACCAATAAAGATGCCAGAGCATTTGTAAGATTCTTTTTTTCGGGTGCTTGTGAAGTGGAAACAGACAAGCAAGGAAGAGGATTAATTCCATTAAACCTAAAGGAATACGCCGGCATAGAAAAGGATATAGTAAGTATAGGCGCTTTAACTAGAGTAGAGATTTGGAGTAAGGAAAAATGGCGAGAATATAATGAATCAAATATTGATTTTAATTCAATTGCTGAAAAAATGGGCGATTTAGGAATATAAGGAGTAAAGAAGATGGAATTTAATCACGTATCAGTTTTGCTAAATGAATGTTTAGAAGCACTTAATATTAAGGAAGATGGAATTTATGTAGATTGTACATTAGGAGGAGCAGGTCATTCCTCTCAAATTGTTAAAAGATTATCTAATGAAGGAAGACTAATAGGAATTGACCAAGATAAAGATGCATTAAGAGCAGCTGGAGAAAGGTTACATAATTTCTCAAATGTTACTTTCGTGCATAACAATTTTCATAATATAGGAGCAATTTTAGAAGAGCTTGAAATTGAAAAAGTAGATGGTATTCTAATGGATTTAGGAGTTTCTTCTTATCAATTAGATGAAGGTGAAAGAGGCTTTAGTTATATGAAAGATGCACCTTTAGATATGAGAATGAATAGAGAAAATAATTTTTCAGCCTATGATGTTGTAAATGATTATAGTGAAGAAGAATTATATAGAATCATAAGAGATTATGGAGAAGAAAAGTTTGCAAAAAGAATTGCTAATTTTATTGTTACTAGAAGAAGTGAAAAAAATATAGAAACAACATTAGAGCTAGTTGAAATAATTAAAAATGCAATTCCAGCAAAAGCAAGAAGAGAAGGACCTCATCCAGCAAAAAGAACTTTCCAAGCTATTAGAATTGAAGTTAATAGTGAACTATCAATTTTAAATAAAGCAATAGAAGATGGAGTTAATAAATTAAACAAAGGTGGAAGAATGGCTATAATTACTTTCCATTCTTTAGAAGATAGAATTGTTAAAAACAAGTTTAGAGACTTAGCTGTATCTTGTAGATGTCCAAAAGAATTTCCAATTTGTATATGTGGAGAAAAAGCAAAAGTAAAAGTAATTAGCAGAAAAGCAATAGAACCTTCAAAAGAAGAGGTTGAAGTTAACCCTAGAAGTAGAAGTGCAAAACTTAGAGTAATTGAAAAAATATAAAATATAAATATTATGAAAATTGGCAGGGATGTGAATAAAATGGGAGTTAGGGAATATGATTATATAAGAGGAAATACAGCTTTAGCACCAGAGAGAAAAATAAGAGAAGCTGAAAAGCAAAGAGAAAAACAAAATAAACAAAAAGCTAAAAGAGCATATGAAAAGAAGATGAATCTTTTAATTAGTGGCTTTACAGTAGGTACAATTATGTTTGCCTTAGGTGCCACAACTTTATTTTTAGATAGTAAAATACATGATTACCAAAAGCAATTACTAATTTTAGAAAGCAATATGAAAGAAGAGGAAGATGTAAATGCTGCAATAAATGTTGAAATGCTTAAATTCGCATCTTTCGATAAAATAAAAAGTACTGCAGAAGAAGAATTAGGAATGGTTTATCCCAATTCTGAAAGCACTATAACTATTGATATGTCAAAAGAATATTTTTCTCATTTAAAAACTAAGGAGAATAATAAGAATAATTTTTTACAAAAAATTATGGCTGCATTTAATTAATGAATAGTTAATAGGTTTATCTGCTTTGAAAATTATTTACAAGTACTTAAATCCTTGCTTATTCATTGATTAGATGTTTCCGTGGAGGAATTTCATATGAATAAGAAAGGATTTAAAGACAGAGCTGTCATGCGAAAAAGGATGGTTCTAGCTTTATGGTTTATTACTGCTGTTTTTGGTTTGTTAATAGTAAGGTTATCTTATATCATGATTGTTAAAAGAGATGACTATTCGAGCAGAGCAGAAGAACAATGGACCAGTGAAGTTAGAATTGAGGCTAGAAGAGGTAGAATACTAGATAGAAATGGAAATGAACTTGCAGTTTCAGCTAATGTATATAGAGTTGATTTCGACTTAAATTCAATAAGACAATATTTAAAGAAAAATGATAAGACTACTGATGATATTGCACCGCTTATTGCAGAAGCTACAGGTATAGAAACAGCTACAGTTAAAGATAAATTAGAAACAAAACTTGCCAATGGTAGTGATGCAGGTTCTGCTACCTTGGTTAGAAGAGTTGAAAAAGATGTAGCAGATAAGGTTAATGAATTAAGCATTCAAGGTGTTATTGTTTCACCAGATACAAAGAGATATTATCCTGAAGGAGATTTTTTATCTCATGTTCTAGGAAGTACTAATAGTGATGGACAAGGTTTGACAGGTGTGGAATTACAATATAATGAATACCTTTCAGGTGTACCAGGATTAAGAATAAGTGAGCTTGATAGAAATAGTGAAGCACTAGATTACACAATTTCAAACTTTACAACTCCAATTGATGGTAAAGATGTAACTTTAACAATTGATAAAAACTTACAAGCTATAGCAGAAAAAGTAGCAGAAAAAGGTTTAGTAGATAATAAGGCAAAAAGAGTTTCAATACTAATAATGAATCCGCAAAATGGTGAAATTTTAGCAATGGTAAATGAACCAGATTTTGATCCTAATAATCCTTTTGAAGGGTATGAAGATTTTGTTGGTGAAACTGATGCTGAAAAGCTTCAAAAGATGTGGAGAAACAGTTTAGTAAATGACACATTTGAACCAGGTTCTATTTTTAAGGTTATTACAATGTCCACTGCAATTGAAGAAGGATTAGTTACTGAATCAGATCAATTTACATGTGGTGGTAGCTTACAAGTAGGTCCTCATACAATTAAGTGTTGGAAGCATGGTGGTCATGGAACTCAAATATTACCGGAAATACTTCAAAATTCTTGTAACGTTGGTTTTATGAAACTTGGAGAAAAAATAGGTAGTGAAAAACTTGTAGAATATATTAAGAAGTTCGGTTTTGGGCAAGTTTCAGGTGTTGATTTACCAGGAGAAGCAAGAGGAATTGTTAAATCTGCTGAAAATATGAATGATGCAGACCTTGCTACAATATCTTTTGGACAAACTAATACTGTAAATGCAGTGCAATACATGACTGCATTTAATGCTATAGTTAATGGCGGAACATTAATTCAACCTCATGTTATGAAATATATAAATCATACTGATAGCAATGGTAATGTGGTTATAGATGAAGAGTTTGAACCTAAAACTGTTGAAAATGTTATTTCTGAATCAACTGCAGCTACATTAAGGGATTATTTAGAAAGAACTGTTAATCAAGGTGGGTCTAATAAAGCTTATATAGCAGGATATCATATAGGAGCAAAAACAGGTACAGCTCAAAAAGTTAATCCTCTAACTGGAGGATATGAATCTGGAAAGTATATTTCATCTATGGCTGGATTTGCAACAACAGATAATCCACAAATAACAGTTTTTATTACTATTGATGAACCAAGTAATGGAGCTTACTATGCAGGTGTTGTTACTGCTCCATTAGGTAAAGTATTATTAGAAGATATATTTAACTACATGAATGAAGAATTTTCAGAAGATGAAAATGTTATATTAAAAGATGTAGTTTTACCAGAATTAAGAGGAAGTTCTGTAGCTGATGCAAAGAAAGTATTAAAAGACCTAAATATAGAATGTACAGTAGAAGGGGATGGCGATACAATTACAAATATGCAGCCTTATCCAGGATATGCTGTTAAGGAAGGTTCTACAATAAATCTTTACACAGATCAAAATGAATCTTATAATAAAGATGTAGTAATGCCTGATGTAAGAGGTTATTCTAAAGAATCTGCTATAGAGCTATTAAATAGTCTAGGAATAGAAACTACAATTCAAGGAGATGGAGTTGTAATAAATCAAAGTATTCCTAGTGGTGAACTTATTTCTGAAGGCACGGTTGTTAAGATTACATTAAGTGCTGAGTATGAAGAAGATTAATTATTAATTAAGTTGTTTAGCATGTGGATTTTTCACATGCTAAATTTATGTATAGGATAAATTTTTATTTTTTAGAATAATAAAATAAAGTAAGGCTTATAATTATAAATAATTAACAAATAGATGTATAAAAAATATTTGAAAGATGAAAGTAGAGTGATTATTATGCAAATAACTTTTAATGAAATGTTAAAAGCTATGGATGGAGAAGTTATTGTACAAGGAAAGGAAATTAAATTTAATAAGATTTGTATTGATACAAGAAAAGTTGAAAAAGATAATGTATTTCTTGCAATTAAAGGGGCTAATTTTAATGGGAATGATTTTGCATTAAAAGCATTAGAATTAGGTGCATCTGTAGTAATTATAGATGAAGTTAAATTTAATATAGAAGATGTTAATGTAAATGGAACAGTAATTAAAGTAAAGAATACAAGACAAGCACTTTTAGATTTAGCAAAGTTTTATAGAGAAAAGTTAGGACTTAAAGTAATAGGCGTAACTGGTTCTACTGGAAAAACTTCTACTAAAGATTTAATAGCCGCTCTATTAAGTGATAAGTATAAAGTTTTTAAGACTAAGGGAAATTTTAATAATGATATAGGCTTACCATTAATGATATTAGAATTGACATGTGATTATGATGTAGCAGTTTTAGAAATGGGAATGAGCTCATTAGGTGAAATAGAATTGCTTGCAGATGTGGCAAGACCTGATATAGGTGTTATAACTAATATAGGATTATCGCATATAGAAAATTTAAAAACTCAAGAAAATATATTAAAAGCTAAGATGGAAATAAGCACTTTCTTTAATGAAAACAATGTTTTAATAGTTAATGGAGAAGATGAATTTTTAAAGAATATTTCTGGAAAAAGTTTTAAAGTTAAAAAAATTGGTTATAATCATGAATATGATGTTTACGCATCTAATATTATATTAAGAGAAGATGAAACAGAGTTTCTAGCTCATGCTTTTGGTGAAGAAGCTGTATTTACTCTACCAATGGCAGGAAAACACAATGTGTTAAATACAATGTTAGCTATCGAAGTTGCAGAGTGTTTAAATGTATCTTTTAAGGAAATGATTTTAGGATTAGAGAATATTGAAGCAACATCAATGAGATTACAAGTGATAAAAAGAGAAGGGCTTACTATAATTAATGATTGTTATAATGCAAGTCCAGATTCTATGAAATCTTCTTTAGATGTACTTTCTGCTTATAAAAATTGTAGAAAGGTTGCTATATTAGGAGATATGTATGAACTTGGAGATGAAGCTAAAAGAGCTCATTTCGAAGTAGGGGAATACGCAAGAGATAAAGTTGATCTATTAATCGTAATAGGTGAACATATAAATAACTTTAAAGATGGTTTTAAGAATGATAATATAATCATGTACAATACTAAAGAGGAATGCATAAAAGAATTGAAAAGTATTGTTAAAAAGGATGACGTTGTATTAGTTAAAGCATCAAGAGGTGTTAAACTAGAAGACGTTGTTAAAAAATTAGAAGAGGTTTAATTATACGAAGGAGGTGAACTGCTTTTTATAGCAGTAAAAGATGGGGGATAGTATTATGAACATATTACAAGGAGATATAACAAAAACATTAATAATTACATTTGTATTAGGAGTTATTATAGCTTTAATACTTGGACCAATTACAATTCCTTTATTAAAGAGATTAAAGTTTGGTCAAAATATTAGAGAAGAAGGTCCTAAAAGCCATTTAAAGAAAGCTGGAACACCTACAATGGGTGGTGTAATGTTCATTTTATCAACTACAATAGTTATGTTGATTGTAAGTCGTAGCTTGACTGATAAAGGAATGGTTGCATTATACTCACTAATAGCATTTGGATTTATAGGATTTTTAGATGATATTTTAAAAATACTAAAAAAACAAAGTGAAGGATTAAAAGCTTGGCAAAAGATGGTTCTTTTATTAATAGTTTCAGGAGCATTTGCTTATTATAGCTATGTAAATTTACCACATGATATTGCGATACCTTTTACAAGTATGACTCTTCCTTTAGGAGTATTATATATACCATTTGTTATTTTTGTTTATGCGTCTATGACAAATGCAGTAAACTTAACTGATGGATTAGATGGTTTAGCATCTACAGTATCAGTTTTAGTATTAACATTTTTTGCAGTATTAACATTTATATTAAAGGATTATTCATTAACTGTTTTTTCAGTAGCTTTAATAGCTGGATTAATAGGTTTCTTAAAATTTAATGCATATCCTGCAAAAGTTTTTATGGGAGATACAGGTTCTCTTGCAATTGGAGGAGCAATAACAACTATAGCAATTATAAGCGGAAATCCATTAATAATAGTTTTAGTTGGTGGAATTTATGTAATAGAAGCTTTATCAGTAATAATTCAAGTTACTTCATTTAAATTAACTGGTAAAAGAGTGTTTAAAATGGCTCCAATACATCATCACTTTGAACAATGTGGATGGAATGAAGTTAAAATAGTAACAGTATTTTCAATTATAACAGTACTTTTATGTATAATAGGTTTTTTTGCAATTTAGTAATTAAATTGGAGGAATGTCTATGAATTTTAATAGGCCCAAGGATAATAAGAATATGGGGCAAATAGATTATGGAATTTTTTACACGCTATGTATATTGTTATCTATAGGTGTTGTAATGGTATATTCCGCTAGCTCATTTTATGCTATGTTTCATAATAATGATAGTATGTATTTCTTTAAAAGACAATTAATTTGGGCAATTATTGGTGTAATTTCTATGACAGTAATGATGTCGATTGATTATCATAAGCTTAAGAAAATTACACCAACATTACTTATATGTACAATTCCACTATTAATTGCGGTATTCTTTTTCCCAGCAATTAATGGTGCGAAGAGATGGATTTCGTTAGGTCCATTATCTTTTCAACCGTCTGAGTTAACAAAATATGCAGTTGTAATGTTTTTAGCTTTTAGTATTGATTTAAAAGGTGATAAAGTAAAAGACTTTTGGCATGGGTTAGTACCATATTTAGGCGTTGCAGGTTTCTTTGCAGCATTAATATTAGCTGAACATAATATGAGTATTGCAGCTATTATAATGATAGTTACATTTATAATGCTTTTTGTAGCAGGAGGAAAAATAAAACATCTTTTTGGAATTATTTTACCTGCACTATTTACATTAGCTATATTTTTTATATTTAGTTCGGACTACAGAAGAGAAAGAATGTTAAACTTTATAGATCCATGGAAAGATGCAGCAGATGCTGGATATCAATTAATACAATCATTTTTAGCATTAGGTTCTGGAGGATTAACAGGATTAGGGTTAGGTCAATCAAGACAAAAAACCTTATATATGCCTGAACCCCATAATGATTTTATTTTTTCCATAATAGGTGAAGAAGTAGGATTAATAGGATGCTTATTTATAATAGGGTTGTTTTTGATATTTATATGGAGAGGTGTTAAAGTTGCTATGAATGCAAGAGATACTTATGGTAAATTATTAGCAATGGGTATAACTTCAATTATAGCAGTTCAAGCTATAATAAATATAGCAGTTGTAACTGGTTCTATGCCTGTTACTGGAGTACCGATGCCATTCATTAGTTATGGTGGTACGTCACTAGTAATTAATTTAACGGCAATGGGGATTTTACTTAACATTTCAAGGCAAGTTGAAAGGAAAATAGTATAATATAGGTTGGTAAGAGCTTCTAATTTTAGAGGCTCTTAAATTTTTATGTACAATAATCCAAGAATAATATAAAATAATTATAAAAAATTACAGGTTTTATGTTAAAATTATAGTAAAAGATTGAAATAATGAGGGATAAGGTAAGTGATGAAAGACGCAAAAAAGTTTATAAAAGCAAAAAAAAGAAAAAAGTTAATAAAAAAGGTAACTTTAATGACGATAGTAATAGTAGTAGCTTTATTTATTTTCTTTACTAAAGCACCAATTTTTAATATTAAGTCTATTACCTTTAAGGGAAATGTTACTATAGCAAAAGAGGTTTTATATAGTGAAGTAGAGGATAGAATAGGGTTAAATATTTTTACTGTAAATCAGAAAAGCATAAAAGAGGAAATTTTAAAGAACAGATATGTTAGTTCTGTTAGTGTAAAAAGAAAAGGCCTTAATGGATTAGTGATACAAATAACAGAGGAAGCTCCAGTTTATTACATAAACGATGGAACTAAAATTTCAATTATTAATGAAAACTTAGATGTAATAGAAGAAGTTGATAATCTTGAAGGAAGAAATTTAGTTGAGATAAAGGGATTGGATTTAAGTATAGTTAATGATAAAAGTCGTGTAGATGATTTGCATACATACAAGAATATTTTAGCTAATTTTTATCCATTTATTTCTCAAAATAAAGAAGAAATTCATCTTTCAAGTTTAGATATAAGCAATATTGTAAACATAATTGGATATATAGGCGATATTGAAATATTCTTTGGCGATGATAGTGATTTATACAATAAAATGGAAAATGTGTATAGAATAATTCTAAATGATGGTATAAATATGAAAAAAGGATATATTAATGTTAGTATAAATGGTTCACCAGTAATAAAAAATGAACCAGTTGAAGAAGATGAAGCAGAAAGTAATGAAGAAAATCAAGTTACAGATGAATTTGAGCAGGATGTAATTATTCAGGGGTTAGAGTAGGAGGAATAAAATGAATAGAGCAGTATCTCAGGTAGTTGTGGCAGCTGTTTGTGCATTATTAGGTTTTTTATTAACTTATCAGTTTAAGGAATTAAATTCAGCTAATAGTGGTAATATTGATTATAATAGTTCGGATATTTTATCAGAAATAGAAAACTTAAAAAAAGAAAAAGAAGATTTGCAAAAAAATAATGAAATACTTTCAGAAGAGTTAAAACAATTAGAAGATGCAGCAGCAAAAGAAGGGGAAGTTGAAGGAGAAATTAAAAAGCAACTGGATAATGCAAGAATGCAACTTGGACTATTAGATGTAAAAGGACCAGGATTAGTTGTTACATTAGCTTTAAAAAATTCAGTATTTGGAACTAATGGAACTCAAAATGTAAATACTGTTAGTGAAGAAGAAATTGTAAATTTAATTAACTCTTTATGGTATGCAGGAGCGGAAGCAATTTCTATAAATGAAATGAGAATTACGCCTCAAACAGGTATAAAGACTGCTGGTAGTTCAATTTCTATAGGTTCTGCAGGTAGAATTGATCCTAATAGTGAAATTACTATAAAAGCTATTGGAGATAAAAATAAATTAAATCTTGCTGTTAATTTTCCAGGAGTTTTAGATTATGGAGCATTAAAAAGTTATAGTAGTGATGTTAAACAAAGTGATGATATAACAATAGTAAAGACAACTCAATCATTAAGGTATGAGTATATAAAACCGGTACAATAAAGGAGGAAGTTTATGATAGCAGTTATAGGTTTATTATTAGGCGTGTTTTTAGGATTAATTTTTGATGTAAATATACCAGAGAATTTTTCTCCTTATATGTCAGTTGCAATTTTAGCATGTTTAGATTCTGTATTTGGAGCTTTTAGGGCATCATTAAATAATAATTTTAAGCCAGATATATTTATATCAGGTTTTTTTGGAAATGCTTTACTTGCTGCAGGATTAGCATATTTAGGAGATAAATTAGGGATTCCAATATATATCGCAGCAGTAATAGTATTCGGTGGTAGAATATTTGATAATTTTGGATCAATTAGAAGAATTTTATTAGAAAAGTTTAAAAATAAACAAAGAGGTGATTAAGTGATAAAAAATACAAGTAAATTTTTTATTTTACTAGCCTCGATTTTAATAGGTTTTTTAATTGTAGTTAATGTAGGAAAGAATAGTATTAATGGATTCTTTAATATGAATTCAATTGAATATAAGGATGCAATTGAAGAAAGAAATAAGCTATATTATGATATAACAGCATTAAGTGAAGACAATTATGAGTTAATTAAAAGAATTGCATTACTTGATGTTGATGATGACGGAAATAGTGAAAAAGTAGTAGAGCATATGAAAGAACAATTAGATATATATTCTTTACTTTCGGGAGTAGATGCAACAAAGGGGTCAGGTATTATATTGACAATTAATGATGGAGATTACAATATCCATACTGATTCTCAAGATGAAGTAAATAGAAAAACTTTACATTCAGCAGATGCAGCATTAATATTAAATGAATTAAGAACCGCAGGAGCTGAAGCTATTGCAATAAATAATTATAGAGTTTTAAATACAACTGGACTTGTATGTGCATGGGCATTTATAAGATTCGAGGAAAATGGTAATGATATGGAAGGAGCTCCTTTTAAATTTTATGCAATAGGAGATCCAGATCAATTAGAAGCAGCATTACTAGCAGAAGGTAGTCATATCAATGAATTATTAATAAGAAAATTGAAGATTACCATTGACAAATATGATGAAATGGAATTACCAAAGGCAGTTAAATCAATTTCACCCAAATTTATGGAAAGAGCCGATAATTAAATTAAAAAAAGTATTAAAAATTATAAAGAAAAATGTTATAATTATATAGTAGTATAGAAGGGAATTTTATACTTTTGAAGAATATAAATGTATGGAAGATATTATGCTCTTTCAAGGGAGGGATAAATATTAGTATTGCAGAGAAAAATATGGCAATTTTAAATGAAATACCTAAGGACGTTACTTTAGTAGCTGTATCTAAAACTAAACCCATAGAAATGATAATGGAATGTTATGATATTGGTCAAAGAGATTTTGGAGAAAATAAGGTTCAAGATTTAATTGCTAAAAAAGAAGTATTACCTAAAGATATAAGGTGGCATTTTATAGGTAAATTACAAACAAATAAAGTGAAGTATTTAGTAAATAATGTTCACTTAATACATTCTTTATCTAGTATAAAGCTATTGGGAAAAATAGAAAGTGAATTTGGAAAAAATAATTTATCTGCAGATGTACTTATTCAAATAAATATTGGAAGAGAAGAAAGCAAAAGTGGTATTTATGAAGAAGAGCTTGAAGATATGATCAAAGCTGTTGAAAATTGCAATCATGTTAATGTCAAAGGCCTTATGGTTATAATACCGAAAGGTACTGATGAGGAAAATAGATATTATTTTAATAAAACTAAAAAAATATTTGATAACTTAAAAGATAGAAAGCTTAAAAATATATCTATGCAAGTTTTATCAATGGGAATGACAAATGATTATAAAATTGCAATCCAAGAAGGAGCTACAATGATAAGAGTTGGTTCTGGAATATTTGGATTAAGAGAAAAGTAGGAGGATGGAGTAAATGAGTATGTTTGAAAAATTTAAAGAAATAATAGGTGGCGGAGATTATGATGAAGACTTCGATGATATAGATGAAGTTGAAGAAGAGGAAGAAGAAGTTGAAGAAGTTGAACCAATAATCTCTAAACAAAGAGGTAATAAGGTTGTTAATATTCATAATTCAGCATCAGCTAAGGTTATGGTTGTTAAGCCTGCTTCTTATGATGAAGCTAGAGAAATTGCGGAAGCAATAAAAAATAGAAAAATTGTAGTTGTTAACACTACAGCTATGGAAACTAAAATAGCACAAAGATTAGTTGACTTTATTAGTGGTGCTTGTTGTGTATTAGGAGCTCAGCTTCAAGAAGTTGAACAAAGAGTATATTTACTTTCACCATCAAATGTTGAAGTTAGTAATGAATTAAGAACTGAAATAAGCTCAAAAGCACTTTTCAATTGGAATAAGTAGGAGGTGATTCCAATAGGAATCATAGGTAGTTTTTTATATTTACTATTTTCAGTTTTGAATATAACAATTTTAGCTGAGGTAATTTTATCATATATACCTAGTATTACTGAAAGTAATTTTTATAGAATTTTAATTTCATTGAATTATCCTATATTATAACCTTTTAGAAGAATTCAAGAAAAATTTTTTGGAAATATGATGATTGATTTTGCGCCTCTTATGGCAATTGTTGTATTAAATTTAATTAGTGGGATGTTGTTATAATAATGATTTCTAAAGAAGATATTTTAAAAAATTTTTTAAAAGAAGATACTGAAGATGTTTTAAAGGTTTATGAATGCATGAGTTTAGCCTATAGCAAAGGTATTCCTATGTTTACTAAATTCTTTTGTAAACCTAATATATGGCTTTTCTTTATTAATAAATTTAATTCGAATAATTTCAAAGTAGAAGCTAAGGGTGCTTTTGATGAATGTGATAGAAGAATACTAGCATTTAATAATATTTATGATATTCCTATGCCTTATAGGATTGTAAAAATTATTAATAAATCTAAATTTAACAATTTATGTCATAAAGATTATTTAGGAGCTATTATGGCTTTAGGATTAGAAAGAGAAAAGCTAGGTGATTTAAGAGTAATCGATGATTTTGCAATAGTCCCTATTTATGATGAGGTTGCTGATTATGTTATAAGTGAATTAAGTAGCGTAGGAAGAGCTCCTGTAATTGTTGAAGAAGTATTTGAAGATAATTTACCTAAGTGCAATTATGTAGAGGAAATTATAATAGTTTCATCTCTTAGATTAGATAGTATAGTTGCAAAACTTGCTAAATTATCAAGAGGAAAAGCAATTGATTTGATTGATAGTGGAAAAGTATTAGTTGATTATTCTAAGAGTTCACAAAAGAGTAAAGATATAAAAACTAATCAAAGGATTACTATTGGAGGAACAGGAAAGTTCATAATAGGGGAAATTGTAGGAAGCACAAAAAGTGGAAAATATAAAGTTAAAATAAACAAATTTGTATAGAAGAGGTGGATGGAATGAAATTAACTCCTATGGATATAAACAACAAAGAATTTAAAAAAGGAATAAGAGGATATTCAGTTGAAGAAGTAGATGAGTTCTTAGATGAAGTTGTTGAAAACTATGAGGAAGTATATAAAGAAAATTCTAGATTAAAGGAAAGCTTAAGCAGAGTTAATGAGAAACTTGAACATTATGAAAAATTAGAAGTTACAATACAAAATACACTTTTATTAGCTCAAAATGCAGCTGATCAAGCTAAGGAAAGTTCTGAAAAGCAAGCAGAATTAATAATTGGAAATGCAAATGAAACAGCACAAAGAATTTTAGATAAAGCTCATGGTGATGTTATTGCAATTAACGATGAGTATGAAAGAGTTAAGCAAGAGTTTATAAAGTTTAGAGCTAAATTTAGAGGATTTATGAATACACAGCTTCAGACATTCGATGAATTAGAAAAAGATTTAACAAAGAATTACAATGTTGCTCAACCTATAGACAAGTATGAGCTTCATGAAAAAGAAGCTGAAACTTTTACTAATGATGAAAAAGAAGAATTTAATGTAGAAGATCTTAATGATGATATAAATGAGGTTAAGAGCTTCTATGCTAATAACTAATACATATAGGAGGCCGATATTCGGTCTCCTTTAGTTAATTTATTCATTATTATTTTAAGTTAAGAATTTAGTTTATAATTCATACTACTATTGAGTAACATAAGTTTATATATTATAATGTCTTAAGAATACAAATAGACGGAGTAAAATTATATGGAAAAATTAAATTATTCAATAAGTAATGAAGAACAGGGACAAAGAATAGATAAGTATTTATCATTGATGATAGAAGGAAAATCTAGATCATTCATTCAAGGTTTAATAGATGATAAGAAAGTTATGGCTAATGGAAAGGTTATAAAAAGCAACTATAAGTTAAAAAATAATGATGAGATTACTGTAGAAATGCCGGATCCGATAGAACTAAATGTTGAACCAGAAGAAATGGATTTAGATATTATTTATGAAGATGAAGATGTTATAATAGTAAATAAGGCAAAAGGGGTTGTTGTTCATCCTGCTCCAGGAAATTATACTGGAACTTTAGTTAATGGAATATTACATCATTGCAGTGATTTATCAGGAATTAACGGTATAATAAGACCTGGTATTGTACATAGAATTGATAAAGATACATCAGGAATACTTGTTATAGCTAAAAATGATGAGGCTCATAATAAATTAGCAGTTCAATTTAAGGATCATTCTATTAAGAGAGAGTATTATGCTTTAGTAGAAGGAAAGTTTAGTAGTACTACTGGAACTATTAATAAGCCTTTAGGAAGAGATAAAAAAGACAGAATAAAAATGGCTATTAATGAAGATGGTAAAAGAGCTGTTACTCATTATGAGGTTTTAGAGCAATATGATAAGGGGATATCATTAGTAAAATGTACGCTAGAAACGGGGAGAACACATCAAATAAGAGTTCATATGGCTTCTATAGGTCATCCATTAGTAGGTGATTTAGTGTATGGATATAAAAGACAAAAATTTAATGTTGAAGGTCAAGTATTACATGCTAAAACTTTAGGGTTTATTCATCCAAGAACTAATGAATATATGGAATTTACATCAGAGTTGCCAGAGTATTTTAAAGAATTATTAAATAAACTGAATTCTTAAATTTATAAAGAAAGTTTTAGCTTTAAATTGAAGTTAAAATTTAATATCTGAAAATATATAAAGTAAGGAGTTATTTTTATGAAATTAAAGGCAAATTTATTAGATGCAAATGCAGTTAGAAGAAGTTTAATTAGAATTTCTCATGAAATAATCGAAAAAAATAAAGGTGTAGAAGATATTGTATTAATTGGGATAAAAAGAAGAGGATATCCTTTAGCTAAGAGAATTGCTGAAAATATTGAAAAAATAGAAGGAGTATCTGTAGAAGTTGGATATGTTGATATAACTCTTTATAGAGATGACATAACTGAAGTTACAGAAGCACCTAAAATAAATTCAGTTGATTTAGGAGTTGAAGTAAAGGGTAAAAAAGTAATATTAGTTGATGATGTTTTATTTACTTGTAGAACTGTAAGAGCAGCTATAGAGGCTATAATTGATGGCGGAAGACCATTATCAATTCAATTAGCTGTACTAATAGATAGAGGACATAAGGAGTTGCCAATAAGAGCAGATTACGTAGGAAAAAATATACCAACATCAAAAACTGAAATAGTTGCAGTTGAAATAAACGAAATAGATGGAGAAGATTCAGTTAAAATATATGAATCTTAAAAGGAGACATAAATAATGGAATATAATTTAGTAGCAACAACAACTTTTGGGCTGGAAGGAATAACAGCAAAAGAGTTAAAGGCATTAGGATATGAAGATTTAACAGTTGAAAATGGAAAGGTTCATTTTGAAGGGGATGAAATGGATATTGCAATAGCTAATGTTCATTTAAGAACTGCAGATAGAATTTTTATTAAAATGGCAGAATTCGAAGCAAGAAGTTTTGAAGAATTATTCCAAGGAACTAAAGCTGTAAAATGGAGTGATATTATACCTGTAAATGGTGTTATGCACGTTGTAGGTAAATCTGTTAAGTCTACACTTTTTAGTGTTCCAGATTGTCAATCAATTGTTAAAAAAGCTATAGTAACAAGTATGAGCGAATCATATGGAGTATCTCATTTTTCTGAAGATGGACCAGTTTATAAGATAGAAGTATCAATTTTAAAGGATGTTGTAACTTTATCTATTGATACAAGTGGTGTAGGTCTTCACAAAAGAGGTTATAGAGAAGAAGCTGGTATTGCTCCATTAAAAGAAACATTAGCAGCTGCATTAGTTTTAATATCAAGATGGAAAGAAGATTATACTTTAGTTGATCCATTTTGTGGTTCAGGAACTATTTTAATAGAAGCAGCAATGATAATGCAAAATATAGCACCAGGTTTATTTAGAAACTTCGTAGCAGAAACTTGGCCAACTATAGGTTCAGAGGTATTTGAACAAGTAAAAGAAGGTGCAGAAAGATCTATTAAAAATAAGGATATAAAACTTATAGGTTATGATATAGATGGAAGAATGCTTAAGATTGCTAGAAGCAATTCACAAAAAGCTGGAGTTGCTAAATACATTGAATTCCAAAAGAGAGATTTCAAACAATTCTCAAGTAGTGAGAAAAATGCATTTATTATAACAAATCCTCCATATGGTGAAAGACTAGGAGAGAAAAAAGAAGTAGAAGAGCTTTATAAGTATTTAGGTATGAATAAGAGAAAGCTTGATACTTGGGATTTCAATATACTAACTTCTTATGAAGGTTTTGAAGTACCATTTGGTAGAAAAGCTACGAAAAATAGAAAGCTTTATAATGGTAAATTAAAATGTTACTACTATCAATACTTTGATAATGAAAAGATAAAGAACAATGGAGATATGGTTGTAAACCATATTTAAGGTAGTTAGAGTTAGAATAAAGAGAATGAAAAAGGTTAAATTGTAAAGCAATTTAACCTTTTTAATCTATTTCCTTTCTAGATTCAAACTTTTAATATCAGAAGGATCAACAGTCATTGTATAGTTTGTATGGTATATAACCATTCCAGGTTTAGCACCATTAGGCTTTTTTAAATTTTTTACTAATGTGTAATCAACATCTACTTTTGAAGATTCTTTTGCTTTACTGTAATATGCAGCTAAAGTTGCAGCTTCTACTAAAGTATTATCAGGAACATCGTTAGAACAAACAATTACATGTGATCCAGGAATATTTTTAGTGTGAAGCCACATATGATTTTTGTTTGCAAACTTTAATGATAAATTATCATTTTGAATATTATTTTTACCTACAAAAATGTCAATTCCGTCTGATGAGATATAGTGAAGCGGTTTTGATGGTTTTGCTTTTTTATTATTTTTACCATTAGCTTTTCTTTTTCTTACATAACCAGTTGAAATAAGTTCCTCTTTAATATCATCAATTTCAGTATAGCTTTCGCAATTTTCAATGTTAGTTAATACTGAGTTAAGATACTCTAATTCATCACTATTTTTTTCTAATTGTTCAATAGCTGATTCCTCTGATTTTTTTAACTTATTATACTTTTTATAATAGCTTTGAACATTTTCAGATGGTGTTTTGTTTTCATCAAGTGGTATAGTTACCTCTTCACCATCTTCACTAAAGAAATTAACAGTAGTGAATGAACTATCACCTTTTTTAATACTATAGATATAGGAAGTTAATAAATCGCCTTTTATTTTGAAATCTTCTTTATCATTACATTTTTCTAAGACACTATTTAATTTATTTTCTTTCTTTAAACATCTTTCAATATTAGTAGTTACTAATTTTTGAAGATTTACAGAACGTCCTTTAATTCTTTCTTGTTTATCCTTTTCTAAATAGTATTTATCCATTAATTCATGAATATTATCAAATACTTGCGGTGTAAAATTATCCTCAAGTTGATCTAATGGAAGCATATAAAAGTCTACATAATTGCCATCTTTATCTTTGTATATAGTAAAGACTTCGTTATCAATCAAATCTTTTAAGAATTTAGATAAGAATATGCTTATATTTTCTATTGAAAAATCATTATAAGTTTTATTATATTCCATAAATAAATGCTCAGATAATGGTTTGCTAATACCAGTAAAGCAAGAAACAAAGAAATTTTTGTTAAAAGTTATAGAATTATTATTCACAAACTCTTGCAAAGTGGTATTATTATAAGAGAAAGGATTAATTTTAGTTGATTTTGGAGGAAGTTTGTAAGTTATTCCTGGATACAAAACTCTAAAACTATTCATTGAAGGAGAAATATGTTTTATACACTCCATAATTTTATTATCTCTTTCTCTTACTAAAGTAATATTACTGTGTCTACCCATTATTTCTACTATTAATGTGTAGATACTATTAAAACCAAGTTCATCAGATGATTCAATAAGGAATTTTACAATTCTATCACCTTCAAGTTGGACAATATCAATTATTTTACCACCGATTAAATATTTTCTAAGAACCATTGTAAACATAGGAGCCTGCAAAGGGTTAGCTTTTATAACTTCTGTTAAGTTAAACCTTGGATATTTTGGTGAAGCAGATACTAAAAGTTTAAGATTCTTTCTTTCTTTTCGTAAAGTTATTATAATTTCATCTTTTTCAGGCTGATTAATTTTATCAATTTTAGAATTTAATATTGATTTTTTTAAATCTTCAACTAAACTATATAAGTAGATACCGTCTATTGCCATAAATTTCATCCTTTCTTTAGTATTAATTAAAGTAAGTATATCATTATTTTTTGTAATAGTAAAACGGTTAAATAAAGGAGGCAGATATTATGAAGTTTACAAAAATGCACGGAACAGGCAATGATTTTATATTTTTATTAGATTTAGATAATAAGTATATTGGACAAGAAGAAAGTTTAGCAAAAAAACTTTGTCATAGAAGATTTGGTATAGGAGCAGATGGAGTAGTTCTTGTAAGAAAATCTGATATTGCTGATATAAAAATGGTAATAATAAATAGTGATGGTTCATGGGCAAATATGTGTGGAAATGCTATAAGATGCTTTGGAAAATATGTTTATGAAAGAAATATTGTATCAAAAGATTTAATATCTGTTGAAACTGGAGATGGAGTTAAAAAACTGAATCTTACAATAAATAATGGCACTGTAGATGGTGTTAAAGTATATATGGGTGAAATATCTTTTGATGGTTCATTAGTTCCGTTAAAGAATAAATCACAATTAATAAATGAAGAAATAAATGTTAACGGTAAAAAATATAATGCATCAGCTCTTTTAGTAGGCGTACCACATACTGTCATATTTGTAGATGATGAAAACTATGATGTTAGTGAAGGGAAATATATTGAAAAGTTTGAACTTTTTGAAGAAGGAACAAACGTAAATTTCGTTAAAGTTGTAGACGATGAAAATATAATAGTAAGAACATGGGAAAGAGGTGCTGGAGCAACTTATTCTTGTGGAACAGGATGTTCAGCATCAGTTGTTGTATGTAATAAATTAAATTTAACAAAAGAAAAAGTAAATGTAAAAGTACCTGGAGGTGAGTTAAGAATAGAAATTGAAGGCAATTCAATTTATATGATTGGAGATGCAAACTTTATTTGTGATGGAATAGTGTATTAAAAAATGAGGAAAAATAAATGACTAAAAAAATATATATAAAATTATTAGTAGTATTTCAAGTTGTAGTATTAGGTTTTATACTTATTGGTTGCAATAAAAACGAAGAAGAAAATAAAGAAAGCATTATAATAAATAAAGGGGCATTTGTTGATGAAGGAAATGATTATGAAACCTTTAATATAAATGATGAAGGAAAATATGAGCTAATTGATACTGAAGGTAAAATAATTAATAACTATAATTTATCATCTAATACTTATACTTTCTTCAAGGATAATAGTTTTTATGTTAATTATAATTCAGAAGATATTAAGATTGAACATGATAATATTTTAGGTTTGAAAATATCGCCAGATGGAAACTATGTTTTTTATTTTATTAATGATGAATATCTTGTTCCTGCAGTTATGAGGCTTAATGATAAAAAAGAAATTTTATTAGAAAATAATGCTGTTATTTCTGGTCAGTTTATTGATTGGATCACTGATAAAAAATTAGCTTTTTATGGAGTAGATACAGTAAATAAATTGTCAGGGATATTTACATATGATATTGAAAGCAATTCTGAAGAAAATCTTTATAAAATTAATAATGGATTTGTAAAGTTTTTAAAACATATTAAAGATGGAGTTGCACTTGTAGAAGAACATTATGAAGAAAGTACAATGCTTAAGATAGTTAATATCGATGGGACTATAAGTGAGGTTTCTGATGAAGTTATAGATGTTAATGATGTTGAAGAGGTTAATGGAAACATATATTTATTAGGAAGAGTAAAAAATAATAATTTTTCTATTTATGAAATCAATAATGATGAATTAAAAAGACTTGTATTTGATTTTCCAAATACATTATATGTAGAAAAAGGATTATCCGTTAATGATAAAGGAGAAATTTTATTTGTAGGTGGAAGTGGAACAAGTAAAAATGAGCATCTTTATAAATATGCAGAAGGAACTGTTACTTTAGTTGACGATAGTCTTAAAACATGTGATTTTATAAATATTGAGTAAATAAGAGTTTAGAGTTATTCTAAATTCTTATTTTTTTTGTGAAAAATCACAAAATTTTTGTTGAAATAAACAAAGAAATGAATTTTTGGTATATAAAAAGCATTCATGGTGAGTTTTATAAAGGATGAAAGAAACAATCTATAATAATTTATTAAAAAATATTAATATTACAGTTGCTAGAAAAATTAATGAACAAAAAGCTAAAATCTTTAACGCAATTCCCTTTAAAGAAAATGAAAAGGAGGTTTATGTTTATTGTAGTGAGGTAAATAAAAAGGTTGAAGAGGATATGCTTTTCATTTTTAGAAAAAAAGTTATTTTAATTTTAATTAAGAAGGAAGAAATTCAGTATCTTATTAAAATAGCATATTTAGGCCAGAAAAAAGAAGCATATGACATAATTATTAAAGAAGCCATTAAACTTAATGTATCTGATATACATTATGAACCATATAAGGATTATGTAGTAGTAAGATTTAGAATTGATGGATTATTGAGGTCTATGTATATTTTTAATAAAGAAGAATATCAATTAATTTTATCAAAAATAAAGTTGAATTCTAATATTGATATAACTGAAAAAAGAAAACCACAGGATGGTAAAATTTCATTTGAGTACAATAAGAAAAGTTATGATTTAAGAATTAGTACAATGCCAGCTGTTTTTGGTGAAAAGGTTGTCATAAGAATTTTATATGGAAATGGATTTAATTATTCAATAGATAAGCTTAACTTAACGGCTGAACAAAAAGATAAGTTAAAATATATTATGAAAGTTAAATCAGGCCTTATTATTGTTAATGGACCTACGGGTTCAGGTAAATCAACAACTTTATATAGTATATTGCAGGAGTTAAATAAAGATGAAGTTAATATATCAAGCTTAGAAGATCCTATAGAAGCAATTATTCCAGGAATAAATCAAATGAATTTAAATAAAACTTTAAATATTGGCTTTGCAGAAGGTTTAAGGTGTTTTTTAAGACAGGATCCAGATATTATCATGATAGGTGAAATAAGAGATGAGGAAACTGCGGAAATGGCTGTTAGGGCATCTTTAACAGGACATAAGGTTTATTCTACAATACATACACGGGATCCAAGAGAAGTTTATTTTAGACTTGAAGATATGAAGGTTGAAAAATATTTAATAAGGGATTCATTAGTTGGAATAGTATCTCAAAGACTTATTAGGTTATTATGTGATAATTGTAAAACTATAATTGATGAAAAAAATATTGATGGAAAAGTAATTAAACTTTATGAAAAGTGTGGATGTAATGAATGTAATTTTACTGGATATAAAGGTCGATCATTAGTTGCTGCAATACATGTCATTGATAATGAGATGAAAGAGAAAATAAAAAATATAAATAATGATAATAGTCTTCTTTCGAATTTAGAAATGATTAAAAACTTAAAAGCTCTATTGATTAATGGGAATATTTCATTGTTAGATTATGAAAACTTTATTGAAGTGGAGGGATTAAGTTTTGAATTCAAAAAAGAAAGTAAGCTATAAAGATTTAGCATTAATTGCAGGTAATATTTCTAAATTATACGAAGAAGGTATTCAGCTATTACATATATTTTCATTATTAGATGAATTACCACTAAAGAAAGAATATAAGATGCTTCTTAAGGAAATGGAAATCATAATAAGAGATGGAGGAACCTTAAGAAAAGCTTTTAGTAAAGGGGAAGGCTTAATACCAATATTTTTTCTTTCTATGGTTGGGATAGGAGAAAGAACTGGGAGAATTGTTTATGTGTTGAAGGGATTAGAAATGTACTACAATAAGCTACAATATATAAATAAAACAATTATAAATTCAATAACATATCCCTTAATTTTAATGATTGCTTTAATTATATTAGGTTTTTTTGTTTTGTTTTTCTTTATTCCTAGTATGGCTAATATCTATGGTGCTATGGGGAAAGATATACCAGATATTTATTTAAAAATAATTTCTATGAAGAAATTTGTTTTTAGGAATCCAATTTTAATAATACTTCAAGTAATGATTTGGGGGATAATCGCACCAATATTCATATTTAATATTTTTCTTAGAAAGAGTTTTTATTATTATATAGAGAAAATTCAGGTTTATAATTTGTTTAATGAATATATAACTATTGTTCTTATGTCAGTAGTTATTAATAGTGGTATTAATATCGCTATAGGTTTGGAATATTGTTGTGAAGGAGAGTTAAATGAAAAGATAACTAAAGTCTTAAGAAAGATAAATGATGATATAAAAAATGGAAAAGTATTATCAGAATCTATGAATGAAACGATGATGTTTTCTAAATATACATTAGCTCATATAAAATTAGGGGAAGAATGTGGTTCTTTAGATAAGAGGCTTATTATATTAGAAACAGAAATATTTAATAACTTAAACGATAAAATTAGTAAAATAACTGTATTAGTTCAGCCTTTATTAATATTAACTATAGGAATAATCATATTAAGTTTTATTATAAAATTTGTAGTTCCCCTCTTAGATATTGTTTTAATTTAAGGAGTTTTTTTATGAAAAAGGGTTATACATTAATAGAATTAATAATTGTAATAGCAATAATTTCAGTATTGTTACTACCAACTATAAATATAGCCAATTCTATTAATAGCACAATAAATAGGGCTGAAGCAATTGGTTTTTGTAATGAACTAAGCAATATGATAAGTTATGCAAAGTTTTACTGTGTTAAAAATGCTAGTTATGGTGAAATTGAAATTAATAAGAGTGTTGGTACTGTAAATTTTAAAGATAAAAAACAAGGGGGAAAAATAATAAAAAGTATATATTTAAATAGTAAGTGTAAATTTTTAACTGTATATATTTTGAAGATTAACAATTTAGGACATATAGATTCTGATACAATTCAAATTTTAGATGGTAACGGTAATATTCATAAAATAGCAATAGCAACTGGAGTTGATACAGTAAATATATATGAGGGTAATTAGATAATGAGCAAGAAAAAGGGTAGTACATTAATAGAAACTATTGTTGCAGTGAATATTATAATGATGATGTTTTTAGTTGTTACCATGTTAATTGCAAGCAATAGAGCTAATTATTATAAAAGGAGAAAGATAGAAGAAGCAAGTAGAGTAGTATATTGTATCATGCAAGAAATAAAATATAATATATCAATGAATGAAATAATAGATGAAAATGAAATAGAATATCTTTCGTTAAGATATGATGAGGATATTTTGAAAAATTTGACTACAAAATCATTAACTAGTATGGATTTTGGAAGTGATATATTTATTTTTATCAATAAAAAAAGTGATAATGAAGAAATCTTAGAGGTTAAAATAGAAGTTTATCTTGAAAATGATATTGATAAATTAGAAAAGAGCTTTTTAAAGTATAAATGGATGGAGTATTATGAGTAAAAATAAAAGAGGTTATACATTAATTGAAAGTATTGTTGTAATAGCAATTGTTTTTATTTTAGGGGGTATAACTATAGGTTTATCTTTTGAAGGAGTAAAAGACTACTATATTAGTTTATATAATTGTTATTATGAAGATAAATTTGATAATGCTTTATTAAATATAGAGTCTTTATGGAAAAGTTCAGCTATTGTAGCTATAGAAATAAACAGCAGTTTTGATGATGTATATACAAGTGAGATAACTGGGGATAATATAGTAGTTAAATTTAAAGAAATAAGTGGTAATGAAAAAACTAAAATAATTCATTTAAGTAATGGAAAATTAATGTTAAAAACTATAAGTAGTGAAGATGGAAAAATTAAAGTTGGTAATAACACTATAATTGATAATATCAATGATTTTACTGTTATAAAAAAGGGAAAGCTTATATATTACTGCATAAGTAGTGAAAATTCAGGAGTAAGAATAAGATGTATATAGTTAAAAAGCATGGAGTTATAATGCTAGAAGTGTTAATTTTGTTAAATATATTAATAGTATTAATAGTTTTAAGTAGCAAAACAATAGTTGCAAATAGCAGTAAATATTCATTATATGAAATAGGAGAAGATGTTTTAACATTAACAAATGAAGAAAATAAATTAATAGAAGAAGTTAAGGAAGTTATATTTAATGATCAAGAAATATTAAATAAATTTGAAAGCTATAAAGATGATAATAGCATAAGCTTTGAATATTGTTTTAGCGAAAATGAAAATATAAAACTTATAATATCTAATGGAAACTGTTTTTTGAATGATGTTAAAAGTGAAACATCACAATTAATTAGAAAAATAGATTGTATTTTTATAGAAAATGAAGAAAGTATAGATATTATTTTTGTTCCAAGCTTATATAAAACCTTTATCTAAGAAAGCAAGGAGAAAGTATGAGAGATATTGTAATTGCTAAAAAAAATAAATATATTCACAAAGGAAAAATATATGATGATATATCTATTAAAAAAATAATAAATAAAGAGGTTAATTTATATATAATAGAAGAAAATTTATTAATAAAATCTTATGATGGAATAAAAAGTGTAAAGGAAAATGTTATTTGTGACATAATTAATGATGAATATGGAGTTAATCATAATGTTTTGATGCATTATGAATATGATAAAAAAAGAAAAAAACTATTTTTATATTCAATTGGAGATGTTGAAAGAATACAGTTTTTATGTGAGGGTTTAAGTGAGGTAACTATTTTACCTATACAATTTTATATTAGAGAAATAACAATGAAAAAAATTAAAAAACCATCGCAGTATAGAGTTTTAACAAAAATAAAGGATCACATTTATTATTTAGAGATTACCAATAATTTAATTACAAAAAGTATTGTAGATAATAAAGAAAATTTTGTTAAAAATTTTAATTATAAAGATATTAATGAAGGAAAAACTTTTGTTATAGACAAAAATATAGATAATGAGCTTATGGAACAATTTAAGGAAAAAAGGACTTTTATAAGATTAAATATTGGAGATAAAATTAATGAAAAAATATTTGAGGTATAAAAATTTTCTTCCTTTAGATTATATAGAAAAAAAGAAGCTTAAAGAAAGTAAAGAAAATAAAAAAGGATATCAAGCATTAATATTACTTAACTTAATATTATTAAGTTTTAATTTAAAACCTTTATTTAAGGAAGAAATAAAAACTAATAATAATTATGAAATTAATGATAGTTATATTAAACCTGAAGAGGTAAGTAAATGGTTAGGGTTGTATGATAATAAAATTGTAGAATTACATGTAGAAAATAATGAAGCTGATATCACTTACAATATTGATGAAGATATTAGTTATTTAGAAGAACGTGGTATTGTAATAAAAAAGATAACAAACAAAGATGATTTAAAGGTTGTGAAAATTTTTTATGAATAAATTTAAATTATATATGCATTATAATAAAGAAAGTGTAATTATTTTACTAACGTTTTTACAAGTTTTACTTTTTTTATTTTGTAGTACAATAAAAGAGGAAAAAGATATTAAAGAAATGCCGGTTGTTATGACAAAAGTAAATTTACTTTATAGTGATGTTTTTAATGAGTTAAAAACTATAAAAAATATCAATATTTTAGAAATGGAAGAAAGAGCAGAAAAGTGGAATATAAAAATAGAGATAAGTGGGAATGAAGAGAATATAGTTGAAGTGTTAGATAAACTAGAATTTTTTGATATAAAATCTTATAATATCATTGGAAAAGATGGAGTTTTGTTAGCAAACTTGGAGTTATATAGATAAATTGATTAAAATTTTAGATGTTCTTCCTTAAATAATTGCATTTCTTTAGTAATTTTGATAGAATGTTTTTGTTGTGTCATTAAACAACAAAAGAAGTTATGACTATTTGTAATTAATAAAGGTCATAATAACAATGAATTCAAGTTATTTGGAGGGAATTTTTTTATGATATCAGCAGGAGATTTAAGAAAAGGTACAACTTTTGAGTATGAAGGACAAGTGTATACAGTTATAGACTTCCTACACGTTAAACCAGGTAAGGGAGCTGCTTTCGTTAGAACTAAGCTAAGAAACGTTATTTCTGGTGGAGTTACAGATACAACTTTCAACCCAACAACTAAATTACAAGAAGCTGTAATTGAAAGAAAAGAAATGCAATACCTTTATTCTGATGGAGAATTATACTACTTCATGGATCAAGAAACTTATGAGCAAATTCCATTAAACTACGAAAAAGTAGAAGATGCTATAAAGTTCATAAAAGAAAACATGTTTGCTGTAATTAAGTTCTACAAAGGTGATGCATTCTCAGTTGAAGCACCAAACTTTGTTGAATTATTAATCACTCAAGCAGATCCAGGAGTAAAAGGAAACACAGCTACAAACGCTATGAAACCAGCTACATTAGAAACAGGAGCTGTTGTTAACGTACCAATGTTCGTTAATGAAGGTGACACTATCAGAGTTGACACTAGAACTGGCGAATACATGGAAAGAGTTTAATATTTAAAAGTAAATGCTAGGTTTAAAAACTTAGCATTTGTTTTATTTAAAAAAAGCAAAAATGGGTATAATTAGTAATAAGTAAAGTATTTCTTCGAAGGAAGTGAAAGTATGAAAGATATAAATAATAAGATAAATAATCTTAAAGAAAAAATAGAAGGTATCAAAGAAGAACAATATAAAGAGTTATTTGATTCTGTAAGTGATATTTTAAGTGATTTATCTTCTAAGATTGAAGAAATATCATTAAAGCAAGATTACTTAGAAGAGAATATTGAGTATATTGACAATGATTTAACTGATATTCAAGATGAACTTTTTGAAGAGGTTTCATTTGATGATTTAAATTCTATTGAAGATGAATATGTAGAGATTAAATGCGACAATTGTGATAAACCACTTTTTGTTGAACAACAAGCTTTAAATAATAATTCTAGTATTCCTTGTCCATTCTGTGGAGGAAAGGCAAGAGAGTGATAAATAATTATTTTATACATATTAAAGTGAAAGCATAGACTAATGCAATTAAATTTGCAATAGTCTATGCTTTTTTTCTATTTAAAAGCATTTATATGATAATAACTAAATATATTTTAAAGAGGGAGTTATTTTACATAGTATTAAAATTTGTAAATTATATAGTTATAAAATAAATATTTTACATATTTTTTTATAGTATGAATAATTATCTATTATGTGAAATAAAAATTAAAGAGAAAGATAATTAAGGAAGTGAGTTTATGGAATATGATGAGATTTACAAAATACTTCCCAAAGAGATTAGTAATATAGTAAAGCAATATTTACAAGAAGATGCCGTACAGGAAATACGAATTAAAAGCGGAAAGCCAGTAATATTAAATTTATCATATGGAGAAAAGGTGCTTGATTATAGGACAACTAGTGAAGATTTGAAGTTTATGATGGCTAAGGTATCGAATTACTCTTTATATGCTTTTGAAGAGGAGATAAAGCAAGGATATATTACTTTAAAGGGTGGACATAGAGTTGGATTAGCAGGAGAGTGTGTTATATCAAATGGAGAAGTTAGGACTATTAAAAATATTTCATCTTTAAATATAAGAATTTGTAGAGAAATAATAGGTTCTTCTAACAAGATAATGAATTTAATAACTAACAATAATAGAGTATATAATACGTTAATTGTTTCACCACCTAAGTGTGGGAAAACAACAATCTTACGAGACATAGCAAAGAATATATCAAATGGAATGTACAAGATAAATTTATCTGGTAAAAAAGTAACGATTGTAGATGAAAGAAGTGAAATAGCAGCTTGTTATAATGGTGTACCACAAATGAACGTCGGGATAAGAACTGATATTTTAGATAATTGTTTAAAGAAGTCAGGAATGATTATGGCAATAAGAAGTTTATCACCTGAAGTTTTAATTTGCGATGAAATTGGAACAAAGGGAGATTTAGAAGCTTTAAACATGGCATTTAATTCAGGAGTGAATGTAATAGTAACAGTTCATGGATATGATATTGCTGATGTTTATGGAAGGGCTGTATTTAAGGATTTAATTGATAATTGCATATTAGAGAGAATTATATTACTAAGTAATAGGAAGGGGGCTGGAACTATAGAAAAAGTATATAAGGTCAGTAGAGAAAGGGGATTACAATGCTTAGAAATATAATGATATTTTTAATGTTTCTAATATGTACCTTTATAGGTTATTTTATAGGAGAAAATTACAAAAGAAGAAGTATTCATTTAAAGGAAATGCAAAAGGCATTATTGCTTTTAAATAATGAAATACTATATTCCAATACACCATTGCCAAATGCCTTATTTGAAATTGGAAACAAAGTTTCAGAGCCTATTTCTTTTATATTTATTGAAATGTCTTCCATATTAGAGGAAGGCAATATTAGTAGTGTATATGAAAGTTTTGAAATAGCTTATGAAAAAAATAAGGATAATATAAGTTTAAATAAAGATGATTATAAAATCATAAATGATTTCTTTAAGACATTAGGTAATAGCGGAGTAACGGGTCAAGAAAGAATTTTCAGCTTAGCTTTAGATAATATAGATATTAATTATAAGGAAGCTAAAAAGTTAGAAAAAGAAAATATTAAATTATATAGAACGTTGGGATTATCTATAGGTGCTATGTTAGCAATATTTTTTATCTAAAAGGGGAGAGGCTTAGGGATGTTTGATGTAAGTTTGTTATTTAAAATAGGTGCAATGGGAGTTTTGCTTATGGTTATAGAGAAAATATTAAAGGACAATGGTAAGGGAGAAATAGCAGTATTAGCAAATTTAGCAGGAATAGTCATTATATTGATTACTGTAATTGGAATGATTTCAAATTTATTTGATACTGTTAGAACTATGTTCAGTCTTTAGGTGACTTATATGGATATTATTAAAGTTGCATTTTTTGCTTTTACTGCATTATTTATATATCTTTTATTAAAACAAACTAAATCTGATTTAGGACCACTTGTAATACTTGTAGCTGGGGCTGGTATTTTTCTATATATGATAGGGCAGCTCGGAGAGGTAATAGATTTTATAAATGACATTGCAAATAAAGCTAATATAGATACTGTATATATAGGAATTGTACTTAAAATTTTAGCCATTGCATATATAACCTCATTTTGTAGTGAGATTTGTAAGGATTCAGGAGCAGGTAGCATAGGAAGTAAGGTAGAGTTTGCAGGTAAAATAATGATTTTAGGATTAGCGATACCAATACTGATGGCTGTATTAGATTCAATACTTCAGATATTGTAGGTGAGAAAATGAAAAACAATATTTTAAAGATAGTTTTAATTTTTGTTTGTGCATTTGTATTAAGTTTAAGTAGTTTTTTTATTACAACAGAAAATGAAGTTTATGCTGAAGATCAAACTACAACAACATTAATTAATGATGAAGAAACAGAATCGAAATTAAATAATTTATATGACTATATAAATACGATGAAAAGTGATGTTGAACTAATGAATGAATTAGATCCAGTTTCATATATACAAAGTTATATTGAAAATGGAGAAGGAAATTTGTCTGTTTCAACGGTAATAAGCGCTGTAGTGAGTTTGTTTTTTAAAGAGGTAAAAACAGTATTATCATTAGCTTTTTCAATTGTAGTAATTGGAATAATATGCTCATTGTTTAAAAATTTACAATCCTCTTTTTCAAGTGAAGGAATTTCACAGATAGCATTTTTTGCATGTTATGCAATATTAATTATATTGCTATCAAAGACATTTATTATTTCTTTATCGCTTGCTAAGGATGTAATAGTACAAATAGCTACATTCATGGATAAAGTATTACCATTATTAGCAGCACTACTAATTGCATCAGGAGGATTAACACAAGCGGCAACAATGGATCCAATAATTTTAGGAGCAACAATATTAATACCTAAAATTTATTTAAATATAATTATACCTTTAATATTAATTACATTTGTGTTGCAATTTGCTAATAATATTTCTACGGAACCAAAGTTATCTAACTTATGTGGTCTTATTAAAAAGTCTACTGTATGGATACAAGGATTTATTATCACAGTATTTATTGGAGTTTTAACTATAAGAGGAATAAGTTCTTCAACAATAGATGCAGTTACATTAAAAACTACAAAATTTACAATAGATAATTTTATCCCAATTGTAGGTAAATCCTTATCGGATGCTATATCTTCCGTAGCTGGATATTCATTGATAATTAAAAATGCAATTGGCTCTATTGGACTTATAGTAATTATTTTAATAATTATATATCCAATAATAAAAATAGTATTATCATCACTTATATTTAAGCTTTCAGCCGCATTATTAGAGCCGATAACTGATAAAAGAATTACATCTTCAATTGCAGCAGCAGGTGAATCATTAATCTTAATAATGTCATGCGTATTATGTGTAAGCTTAATGTTTTTTGTACTTATAGCAATAATGATATCAGCTGGAAAGTTTGTTGTAGGAGGATAGAGAAATGGAATATTTAAATAATTTTGTTATTACATTAGTTGCAACAATAATTTTTATGACAGCTGTAGAGATAATTGCCCCTGATAATTCAATGAAAAAATATATAAAATTTGTTTTAGGATTAATATTAATTTCAGTAATGATTAATCCAATAATTAAATTCTTTACTGGTGGGGAGCAAGAGGTAGTTAAAATAATCAAAAATTATGAAAATATGCTTACACAAGGTATGACTAGTGAAAGTACTTCAGAGGATATAAGCGAAACGCAAAAGGAATCTTTTAAAAAAAATTTAAATAGCAATTGTGATAGTATGCTGAAGGAAGAGTTTTCAGATATGGATTTTAAATCAAATGTAGAGTGTACTATAAATTTAGAAGATATGACATACAGTATAGATGGTTTAGAGGTAGGAGTAAAAGAAAGTGGTATTAAAATTGTAGATAAAATTAAAATTAACATAAATGATGAAAGTGAAGAAACTGTATCTAATGAAGAAAATATTGAAAATGAAGAAGAAATAAAAAAATATTTATCAGAAGTATTTAAAATACCAGTAGAAAAAATAAAATTATACAGTATGGGAGGATAAAGAGTATGGATAAAGATAAGTTTAATAAAGAAATTAACAAAATGTTTCAAAATAAAAAGTTTGTTAATTGTTTAATTGTTTTATTAGCTATTATATTTCTATGGTTGGCAGTAAGTAATTTTTTAGGAGATGATATTGGAATATCGAAAGGAAGTGATACGCCACAAGGAGCACAAGAAGTATCTACAGATGATGGACTTATGACATCTAAGGAATTACTAAATTATGAAGATCAACAAAAGGCAGAGCTAGAAAAAATACTTTCTAAGATGAGTGGAGTAGGAGAAGTAATAGTTAATATTTACTTTGAAAGTGGAGAAATACAAGTGCCAGCAACAAATTCAAGTACTCAAACATCTGAGACGCAAGAAGAGGATACAAATGGAGGTACAAGAGTTACAAAGCAAGAGACAGAAGGTACAACTGTGGTTATGAAAAGTGATTCTAGCACAAGTGAACCATTTATAACTAAAACATATAAACCAACGATTACAGGAGTATTAATAGTTGCAGAAGGCGCAAATAGCAGTGAGGTTAAATATAATATACAAAAGGCAGTTTCAAATTTATATAATTTAAGTTTAGATCAAGTTAACGTATATCCAATGAATAACTAGCATATAAATGTTATATAAAATATATGGGAGGAATTAAAAATGACAAAAAAACAATTTGGGATTATCTTTACTCTAATGGCTTTGATAGTATGTGTAGGAGTTCTATCAATGAAATTAAATGAAAATGGATTAAATGATCCAACAAGTTTAGAAGCTGTATTAAAACAAAATACAGATAAAACTAATGAAAGTGAGGCTTCAACAGAAGAAACATTAAGTACATCTGAATATTTCTATAGCATGAGATTAACTAAAGAGCAACAAGACGATAAGTATGTTGATGATATGAAGGCTATTACTGAAGATGCTAATGCTTCTCAAGAATCTAAAGATGTTGCAAATAATGCTTTAGTTGCCAAAGCTAAGATGAAAGACCAAGAAAGCAGAGTAGAATCTGAAATAAGAAATAAAGGGTATGAAGATTCATTATGTATGATTAATGATAATGGAACTGTTAAAGTATATGTAAAAGTTGATGATGTTTTAGCAGAAGAAGATGCTGCAACAATTAAAAAGATAGTAGAAGATATCACTACATTAAGTGATGTAGATATAACATCAATGAAATAATGCATTGTAAAGTAATAACTCTTTTGTTATAATGAACATAAGTAAAAGTAGGTTTAACAAGATAAACCTTTAGGAGGTTAGGGAATGGAAAATGTAAACAATGAATCTGCAATAGGAATTGTTAAAATTTCTGACGAGGTTGTAAGTGTTATAGCAGAAATAGCGGCTGATGAAATTAAAGGAATCGTTGAAATTCCACATGGGGTTTCAAGTAACATATCACAAATTTTAAAAGGAAAAAAAGCTTCTAGTGGTAAAAGCGTAAAAGTTACATTAGAAGAAGATAAAGCTACAATTGAAATAAATGTAGCTGTAGAATATGGAATGAGAATTCCTGAAGTAGTTGCATCAGTTCAAGAAAATGTTAAAAGAACTGTTGAAGCTATGACTGGATTGAAAGTTGACAAAGTTAATGTTAATGTTCAAAACATATATGTTCCAAAACAAGAACAACCAGAAGCTGAAAAAGAAGTATAGTTAAAAAAACCCTCTGATATTCAGAGGGTTTCTCAATGTATAAGGAAATATTATATCTTTCAGTAGATGATTAAGTTCAATTAAAAAGTAAAATTTGAATTTTACTTTATGGAAGAAGTATTACAAAAAAACATGTGATATAATAATAAAAAATATTAAATTATTTATTAAAAATAAAAAAAAATGAAGTATGAAAGTATTATTTTTCTAGACAGAAATAAGATAATATTGTAATATACATATGTTTAATTAATGTAATATAAGCTTATAATACAGATAAGAAGATTATGTATATTATATATACCTAGGAGGAAGTTATGAAAAGACAAAAATCAAGAGAAAAAGCAATGGAACTGCTTTTTAGTATGGAATTAAGTAAAAATACTTACGAGGAAACAATAGAAACATTCATAGAAGATTATGAAATGGATTTAAAAACTATAGATGTTGATTACATAAAAAATGTTGTAAAAGTTGTTACTGACAATTTAGAAGATATTGATAGCAGAATAGTTAATGCGTTAGTGAACTGGAAATTAGATAGAGTTTCAAAAGTTAATTTAACAATATTAAGATTAGCTGTAGGTGAAATGTTATTTGTTGACGATGTACCAGGTAGTGTAGCAATTAACGAAGCTGTAGAATTAACTAAAAAGTATTCAGATGAAAAGAGTACATCTTTCGTAAATGGAGTTTTAGATAAAGTATTAAAAACTTTAGAGTAATAATTAATAAACTGGAGGGGCAAAAATGGGTAAAAGAATAGATGGCAAAGAAATAGCTTTAGAAATAAAAGAGGAAATTAAAGAGTTTGTAAATAAGAGAAAAGAAAACAATTTAAATGTTCCTAAGGTAGCATCTATATTAGTTGGAAATGATGGAGGATCTTTATTTTATTTAAATAATCAAGAAAAGGTAGCAACATCATTAGGAATGGAATTTGAAAAAGTTCATTTAAATGAAGAAGTAACAGAAGAAGAATTAATTAATAAGATAGATAAATTAAATAATGATAATACTGTTAGTGGAATAATTCTTCAATTACCATTACCAAAACATATAGATGAAAAGAAAGTTATATCAGCTATATCTCCTAAGAAGGATGTTGATTGTTTAACATTTGTTAATCAAGGAAAGCTATATATGGGAGAAGATACTTTTATGCCATGTACGCCTAAATCGGTATTAACAATTTTAAAAAGCTTAAATATTAATTTAGAAGGTATGGAAGTTGTTGTTATTGGAAGAAGTAATATTGTTGGTAAGCCAGCTGGAGCATTATTACTTAAGGAAAATTGTACAGTAACAATGTGCCATTCAAGAACTAAAAATTTAAGGGAAGTATGTAAAAGAGCAGACATTTTAGTTGTTGCAATTGGAAAGGCAAAGTTTGTAGATGAAAGCTTTGTAA
Organism: Clostridium sp. RTP31139st1_H3_RTP31139_211217; assembly: GCF_040227035.1. Lineage (NCBI taxonomy): Bacteria > Bacillati > Bacillota > Clostridia > Eubacteriales > Clostridiaceae > Clostridium > Clostridium sp. RTP31139st1_H3_RTP31139_211217. Next base: position 38,759 of record NZ_JBCOAB010000011.1, on the reverse strand, counting down.
AAGATGGAGCTATAGTAATAGACGTAGGAACAAACTCTGTTGAAGGAAAGATTACAGGGGATGTAGATTTTGATAAAGTTATTGATGTAGCTTCATTTGTTACTCCAGTTCCTGGCGGTGTAGGCGCGCTTACTACTACCTTACTTATGAAAAATGCATGTGAGGCTATAGAAAAGTATGAAGATTAAAACCTTAACGGTATCTGAAGTTAATAATTATATAAAAAAAATATTAGATAATGATTTTATATTAAATAATCTTTCAGTTAGGGGAGAAATTTCTAATTTAAAATATCACTCAAGTGGTCATATTTATTTTTCATTAAAAGATGATAATAGCAAAATTAACTGTATTATGTTCAAAAGCAAAAGCTATGATTTAGATTTTGTTCTTAAAGAAGGTATGGCTGTAATAGTTTCTGGTAGAGCTTCTGTTTACTCTGCTAATGGAACTTTTCAGTTATACTGTGATAGAATTGAACAAGAAGGACTAGGTGAGCTTCACATAAAGTTTGAAAAGCTAAAAGAAAAATTAAGTAGGGAGGGGTATTTTGATGAAGAACTTAAAAAACCCCTTCCTAAAAATCCTTATAGAATCGGAGTAGTTACATCAGAAACTGGTGCAGCTATATGTGATATAATAAATGTTATACGAAGAAGAAATAGTAAAGTAGATATTGTTCTTTATCCAGCATTAGTGCAAGGAGAAGGGGCTTATAAAACTGTAATTGATGGGATTGAATATTTTAATAAGACTAAGAGTGTAGAAGTTATAATCATAGGAAGAGGCGGAGGATCGCTTGAAGAATTATGGAATTTCAATGAAGAAGCCTTAGCTTATGCAATCCATAAATCAAATTTACCTATAGTTTCAGCAGTAGGTCATGAGGTAGATTTTACAATATCTGATTTTGTATCAGATTTTAGAGCTGCTACACCTTCACAAGCAGCAGAGGTAGTTGTACCTTTAGAAAGAGAATTATATAGGGAAATTAATGAATTTGAAAATAAATTAAACTTTATTATAGATAGTAAATTATCTAGTGAAAAAAGAAAACTTATGAATTTAGAAAAAGTTTTAAGTTTAAATTCACCAAGTAGCAAAATAGCTAATGCATATATAGAAATAGATAATTTAAAAGAAAAAATAGAAAAAATTATAGCATTTAAAATAAAGAGCAATAAAGAAAAAATATTTTCACTTAATAATGTATTAAATGCTCATAATCCAATAAATATATTAAGAAAAGGATATGCTATAATAGAAGATGAAAATGGAAAGATAATAAAAAGTAAAGATTTCTTTAGTGAAGATAAAGAAATTAAAATTTCTATGGAAGATGGATACGTTATAGGGAATTTTGTTCCAATAGAAAAAGGGGGAAATTGTCATGGCCAAGAAGGAAAGTTATAATGAGATGCTAGAAAACTTAGAAGGCATTTTATCAACTTTAGAAAATGATGAATTAAGTTTAGAAGAAGCTATGAAGGAATATGAAAAAGGAAGCAAAATAGTAAATAAACTATATAAAACCCTAGATACTTTAGAAGGGAAATTTCTAACTATTAAAGAAAATTCTGAAGTTGTGAGGGAAAATGATGTTTAGTGAAATGAAAAAGGAAGTTAATACTTTTCTATTAAATTATTTTGAAAATAAAGGTAGTTTTAATAAAGTAATTTATGATTCAGCTAGTTATAGTCTTAATATTGGTGGAAAAAGAATCAGACCTTTACTTATGTTGCTAACTTATAATATGTATAAAGAAAATTGGAGAGAAATATTAGAATTCTCTAGTGCAATAGAAATGATTCATACATATTCATTAATTCATGATGATTTACCTTGTATGGATAATGATGATTTAAGAAGAGGAAAGCCAACCAATCATAAGGTATATGGTGAGGATATTGCTGTATTAGCAGGAGATGCTTTATTGAATGAAGCAATGAATGTAATGATGAAATTTTCATTAAATCATGGTAGAGAGGCATTAGTGGCATCTCAAAAGATAGCAGAAGCTGCGGGTGCAGAAGGAATGATTGGTGGTCAAGTCGTTGATATAATAAACGAAGGAAAAAAGATAAGTGAAGAAGAGCTTAGATATATGCATATGAAAAAGACAGGCGCACTTATTAAAGTTTCAATAGTAGCTGGTGCAATACTTGGTAATGCATCAGAAGAAGAAATTGAATTATTAGAAAAGTTCGGGGAAAATTTAGGTTTAGCATTTCAAATTAAAGATGATATATTAGATGTTATTGGTAATACTGAAAAACTAGGCAAAAAAGTTTTAAGTGATGAAGAAAATGATAAGACTAATTTCATAAGTATGCATGGTTTGGATTATTGTATTAAGGAATGCGAAAGACTAACTAATGAAAGTATTAATATACTAGATAGCTTATCTGTAAATACGGAAGCTTTAAAAATTTTAACTAAGGAACTTTTGGATAGAGAAAACTAAACAAAGGAATGGTAATTATGTCAAAACTATTAGAGGATATAAATTCACCAACAGATGTTCATGCCTTGACTGATAAAGAGTTATATGAGCTTAGTAATGAAATAAGAAGCTTTTTAATAGATAAGGTATCAAAAACTGGAGGACATTTATCTTCAAATTTAGGTGTAGTAGAGTTAACGCTTAGTTTATATAAGAGCTTTAATTTTGAAGAAGATAAAATAGTATGGGATGTTGGACATCAAAGTTATGTGCATAAAATATTAACAGGAAGAAAAGATAAATTTGATACATTAAGAAAATATAAAGGTCTTTGTGGATTCCCTAAAATTAGTGAAAGCAAATACGATGCATTTGGAGTTGGGCATAGTAGTACTTCAATTTCAGCAGCTTTAGGAATAGCAAGAGCTAGAGATATAAAAAAAGAAAACTTCAATGTTATTGCAGTTATTGGCGATGGTGCATTAACTGGAGGAATGGCATTAGAAGCCCTTGATGATGTTGGATTTAATAAAACAAATATTATTATAGTTCTAAATGATAATCAAATGTCTATTTCTAAAAATGTAGGTGGTCTTTCAGATCATTTAAATAAACTTAGAGTAGGCCCAGGATATAATAAGCTAAAAGAAGATATTAATAGTACACTTAGCCATAGTGATGCAGGAAAAACTGTAGTTGAGTGTTTACATAGAGTTAAAGATAGTATTAAACATTTATTAGTTCCACCAATGTTATTTGAAAACATGGGAGTTAAATATATTGGACCTATAGATGGGCATAATATAGAATTAATGAATGATGTATTTACTAAAGCAAAGCAAATAAAAGGTCCAGTTATAATTCATACTATTACCCAAAAAGGTAAAGGTTATGAGTATGCTGAACAAAATCCAAATAAATTTCATGGAGTTTCTCCTTTTGATTTAGAAAGTGGAGAAGCATTTATGCCTTCAAAAAAGACATATTCAAAAGTATTTGGAGATACAATGATAGAGCTTGCAAAAAGTAATAGTGATATAGTTGCAATTACTGCAGCCATGCCTGATGGTACAGGCTTAAAAGAGTTTGCAAAAGAATATAAGGATAGATTTTTTGATGTAGGAATAGCAGAGCAACATGCAGTTACACTTGCTGCAGGTATGGCATCTGCAGGTTTAAGACCAGTTTTTGCAGTGTACTCAACATTTTTACAAAGGGGCTATGATCAAATAGTTCATGATGTGTGTATTCAAAATTTACCTGTAGTATTTGCAATTGATAGAGCCGGTATTGTAGGAGATGATGGTGAAACTCATCAAGGAGTTTTTGATTTATCATATTTATCTGCTATACCTAATATGACAATTTTAGCACCAAAACATTTAGAGGAGTTACCTTTAATGCTTAAATGGGCATTAAATCAAAACAGTCCAATAGCAATAAGATATCCAAGAGGTGCTGATTGTGTTAAAGATATTAATCCTATAACTGAAATAAAATATGGAAAATGGGAAAAAATAATAAGCGGTGATAAAATTGCAATAATTGCTGTTGGTAAAATGGTTCAACATGCAATGATAGCTTCAGATTCATTAAAGGATAAAGGAATAAATCCAACAGTAATAGGAGCTACTTTCGTTAAACCGATAGATACAGAAATGTTAAAAGAATTGTCTACTCAAGGATATGATATTATCACAATTGAAGACAATGCTATAAATGGCGGTTTTGGAAGCTATGTTTTAATGGAATTAAGCAAACTTGATTTTAAAGGTAAGTTTAAAGCTTTAGGATATGGTGATAGTTTTGTTCCACATGGAGATGTGGAGTTATTATATAGGGATGCGGAGTTAGATCCAGAATCAATAGAAAAGTGCGTTATAAACGTTATGAAATAAAGGAGAAGAATATGGCATCAAAAAAAGAAAGATTAGATGTATTATTAGTTGACAAAGGTATTTGTACATCGAGAGAAAGAGCAAAAACTAATATTATGGCAGGACTTATATTTGTTGATGGACAGAGAGTTGATAAGGCTGGAGAAAAAGTAAGCGTTGATGCAGATATAGTTTTTAAGGGTGAAGAACTTAAGTACGTAAGCCGTGGTGGATTAAAATTAGAAAAAGCAATGAATACTTTTGGAATAGATCTTACTAATAAAGTATGTATGGATATAGGTGCTTCAACAGGAGGATTTACAGATTGTATGCTTCAAAATCATGCAAGTAAAGTATTTTCAGTAGATGTTGGTTATGGACAGTTTGCTTGGAAGTTAAGAACAGATGAAAGAGTTGTTTGCATGGAGAGAACAAATATAAGATATGTAACTCCAGAAGATATTGGTGTGCCATTAGATTTTGCATCAATAGATGTATCATTTATTTCATTAAGAACAATAATGCCTGCAGTTAAAAATCTTTTAGGTGACAAAGGTGAAGTTGTTGCACTAATAAAACCACAGTTTGAAGCTGGAAGAGAAAAGGTAGGGAAAAAAGGTGTTGTAAGAGACATAGAAGTTCATTTAGAGGTTGTAAATAAAATTGTAAACTTCTTAATTGAAAATGACTTTAATGTTTTAGGATTAAGTTTCTCACCAATTAAAGGGCCAGAAGGTAATAGAGAATATTTAGTTTACTTTACAAAAGATAAAGAAAAAGAAGGCACTTTTGAACTAAGTCAAATTGATGATGTAGTAAGAGAATCACATAGCCAGCTATAAATGCTGGCTATAGGTATATAGCAAATAATAAAAGGAGTTAATATGAAAAATATTATAGTAGCATTAAATCCTTCAAAAGATAAAGATGGTAAGATATTATCTTTAGTTATAGAGGAAATTACAAAGGTGTTTAAATATTCAAAAATTACTGTATTAAATAGTTATGAGATGAGTAAATATAAATTTGATAATAAACTTGATTTGCTAATAGTTTTAGGGGGAGACGGTACATTACTAGGTATAGCTAGAGATATAAATGGAAGATATGATGTACCAATCTTAGGAGTGAATATTGGAAATTTAGGTTTTTTATCTAGTATAGAAATACAGGATTTTGGCGAAGCTTTAAATAAGATAAAAAATGGACACTATACTATTCAAAATAGAATCCTTTTAGAATGTACAATGTTAAATGATGAAAATAATGAAAAAGGTAAAGCTTTAAATGATGTAGTTATTGCAAGAGGTACATTATCAAGAATGGTTAAATTTGAAGTGTTTATCGATAATAAGCTTTATTATAGATTTAAAGGTGATGGAATAATAATTGCAACTCCTACTGGATCAACTGGATATTCATTTTCAGCAGGAGGACCATTTATTTATCCTGATGTAGATGTAATTACATTGACTCCTATTTGTCCACATACAAGGGGAATGCAACCTATAGTTTTAAAAAGTAGTAGTGAAATACTTATAAAAGCAGAAAATTATAATGGAGAAATTTATTTAACCTTTGATGGACAAGAAGCTAAACAAATTAATGATAATACATCCATAATAATAAAAAAATCTGATTATTTAGCAAAAATTATGTTATTTGATAACTATGATTATTTTAATGTTTTAAGACAAAAAATATTAGATAATTAAAAAAAGAAAAGAATTACAGATGGAGAAGGTGATTAATTTGAAGTCCAAAAGACACAATCAAATTTTAGATATTATTAATAATAATGATATAGAAACACAAGAAGAGTTAGCAGAAGCACTTAAGAAATCTGGATATGATGTAACACAAGCAACAGTATCAAGAGATATAAAATTATTAAAGCTTGTTAAGATGCAAAGTGAAAATGGTAAATATAAATATAGTGCACCAACAAAAGAGGAAAGAGGTATAAATGATAAATTATATAGCATATTAAAAAATGCTGCAATTTCTGCAGAGCAAGTTGATAAGTTTGTTGTTGTAAAAACTTTAACAGGTGCAGCATCAGCAGCAGCAGAAGCTATAGATAGTTTATATACTAACGATGTTGCTGGTACTATTGCAGGAGATAATACAATTTTTGTTTTAGTAAGAACTGATGAAAAGGCTTTAGAACTTATTTCTAAGATAAGAAAGATGATTTCTTAATTATTTAAAGGTGGGGTATAATGCTAGTTGAATTAAATATTAAAAATTTCGCGTTAATTCAAGAGTTATCGGTAGAGTTTGGTGCGGGATTCAATATATTATCAGGAGAAACCGGTGCAGGTAAATCAATTCTTATTGATACTATAGATTATGTATTAGGTGGAAAGTTTTCTAAAGATCAAATAAGATATGGTGAAGATAAAACAATTGTTGAAGCTGTTTTTTCTATAGAAAATGATGAAGTTTATGAAGTATTAGATGAATTATCTATAGATAGAGATGAAATGCTTATTATTAGAAGAGAAACAACTCTAAATGGTAAAAGCATTATTAAAGTTAACAATAGAAGTATTGTTTTATCTCAATTAAAAAGGATTAGAGAAAAACTTTTAGATATCCATGGCCAGCATCAAAATCAAAATTTACTTAATAGAGGAACTCATATTCTATATGTAGATGAATTTTATCATGAAAAAATAAAAGATTTACTTAGTGAATTTGAAGAGTTAAGACATGTATATATAGAAAATATTGAAAAGATAAACGAGTTAAAAGGTAATGAAGATAGAGAAAAATTAGCAGACTATATTAAGTTCCAAATTGAAGATATAGAAAAAGCTAATCTAAAAATTAATGAAGAAGAGGATCTTAAAGATGAATTCAATATGCTTTCAAATGCTGAAAAAATTTCTAATAGCTTAGTTAAATCATATGGGTATTTAAATTCATCTAATGATGGAATTTCTGTATTAGAAGGACTATCAAAGGTTATATCGGAATTATCATTAGTAGAAAATGTTTCAGAAGTAATTAAAGAAAAGAAAAATCAAATTGAAGAAGCATTTTATAATTTAGAAGAAGTAACAAGAGAAATTCGTGATATTGGTAGTGAAATAACTTATGACGAAGATAGATTAGCACAAATAAATGAAAGAATTTATAGTATAGGAATTTATAAAAAGAAATATGGAAATTCAATAAGAGAAATCCTAGAAAATTTAAAAAATTTAAAAGAAAAATATAATGAATTAGTTAATAGTGAAGAAATAATTAACAAATTAAAAGAAGAGCAAAGAAAACTTGAAGAAAAAATGAAGGTTATAGGTGAAAAACTTCATAATTTAAGAGTTGAAGCAAGTGAAATATTAGAAGTTAACATAAAAAAAGAATTGTCTTATGTTGGGCTTGAAAAAGCTATAATTAAAATAGAAGTTCTTTTAACTGAAAATATGAATAGTAGAGGATATGATGAAGTACAATTTTTAGTTTCTGCAAATCCAGGAGAACCATTAAAGCCATTAGAGAAAGTACTATCTGGTGGTGAGCTTTCAAGAATAATGTTAGCTTTAAAATGTGTTTTTGTAGATAAGGATAAAATTCCTACATTAATTTTTGACGAAATAGATACTGGTATAAGTGGAACTATAGGAAAACGTGTTGGTGAAAAAATGTACGAAGTATCAATAAAACACCAAGTTTTATGTATTACACATTTACCACAAATTGCAGCACTTTCAGATAATCATTACTTTGTTTCTAAGGAAGTATTAAATGGAAAAACATTTACTGGAATTAGAATGTTAAATAGAGATGATAAAATTAGGGAAATTGCTAAAATGGTTGGTGGAGATGAAATTAGTGATGTTACTATCGAAAATGCATCAGAAATGGTGAAATTTGCTGAAATAAAAAAGAAAGAGATGAAAAATAATTAGCTTTTATATACATAAGGCTTTGAAATACTGCAAACAATAAAATCATGGTAATTTATCATGGTTTTATTTTTTTTATATAAAATGTATTTAAATATAAATTTTTAACTATGTTAACAGAGTTATTACAGCATATAAAGATAGTATAGCGGGAAAATTAATGTCAGAAGGCAAGGAGGAGATAAAATGATTAAAAAAATATTAAAGTATTTTAGTATAATTACTGCTCCAATAGCTATTTTGGCATTAGTAGCATATTTAAGTGTTTCGCAACTGCCAGAAAAAATATACATTAATGATAGTACCGAAGTGTCAGATATTTCTGTACATAACCAAGGTGTATTAAATACTGTTAAATTAACTAAAGATAAAGTTAATATTGATTTCCTTGGTCTTATTCCAATAAAATCAGTGGCAGTACAAAAATTAGAGGATATTAAATTATATCCTGGAGGAACAAGTGTAGGTATAAAATTATCAACAGAAGGTGTATTAGTAGTAGGTTTTTCAGATGTAGATACTAGAGATGGAAATGAATTAAGTCCAGCAAAAGCAGCAGGAATACAATTAGGAGATGTTTTATTAAAGGTAAATGGAAAAGATGTTGAAAGTTCAAAGCAATTGATCACTTTAATTAAAGAAGCAAATTCTAGTACTGTTAATGTAGAATTTATCCGTGAAGGTTGTAAATTCAATAAAGATATTGAATTAGTGAAAGAAGGAGAAGACTACAAATTAGGCTTGTGGGTCAGAGATTCTACAGCTGGTATAGGAACATTAACTTTCTATCATGAAGATAGTGAAACTTTTGGTGCTTTAGGTCATCCTATAACAGATGGTGATACTAATACTACATTTACAATTAAAGATGGAGATCTTTTATCAGCATCAATTTTAAGTGTTAGAAAAGGTGAAAAAGGAGTACCAGGAGAATTAAGAGGATTATTTGTAAATGAAAAGAATTCTATAGGAGAAATAAAAAATAATTCTACTTCAGGGATTTTTGGAAATTCATATGAACCATTAATAAATCCTAAATTTAGTGAACCAATGTCAGTTGGTTTTAGAAATGAAGTGGTTGAAGGTCCAGCTACAATAATAACTACAATTGATGATGAAGGACCAAAAGAATATGATATTGAAATAGTTAAGTTACTCCAACAAGATAAGAGTGGACCAAAGAGTATGATAATAAGAGTAACTGATGAAGAGTTATTAAGTAAAACTGGTGGAATAGTTCAAGGAATGAGTGGAAGTCCAATAATACAAAATGATAAAATTGTAGGTGCTGTAACTCATGTACTTATTAATAAGCCAGATATAGGATATGGTATATATATAGAATGGATGCTTGAAGAAGCAGGGATTATAGAATAAATAAAGTTGAAAAATGCAATCGTAAGATATAGTATTTTTAAAGAATGATACTATATCTTACGATTTTAAGATTAATATATTATTTTACAAAAAAAACTACAACATTTTTATAAAAAAATTTCAAAATAATGTCAAAACCCCTATTATATTTTTAAATTTTATGTTATAATACAATCAATGGAGTTAAAAAGCATGTAAATATAACTGAATTAGAAGTTTTAGAAAATAAACTAATTTAAGTTTTAATGTTATTTTAAGTTTTAAATTTAAAAAAAATACTATTATGATGGGTAGAAAGGGAGAGAAAACGATGGATGGAAATAAAATATCTGTAATTATTGCTGATGATAATAAAGAATTCTGTAGTATTTTGAATGACTATCTTTTAAATCAAAAAGATATAGTTGTAACAGGGATTGCGAAGGATGGAAGAGAGGCATTAACACTAATTGAGGAGAAGAAACCTGATTTAGTTGTTTTAGACATAATTATGCCACATTTAGATGGTTTAGGGGTTTTAGAAAGATTAAATTCTATGGATTTAGATAAATTCCCAAGAATAGTTGTTTTATCTGCAGTAGGACAAGATAAAATAACTCAAAGAGCTATAACTTTAGGTGCTGATTATTATGTAGTAAAACCTTTTGATATGGACATATTCACTAAACGTATTAGAGATATGTTTAATGATACAATCGGAAATAATGAGCCAGTTAAAAAGCAAGTTGCTATGACTGCTACTGAAATGATTAGTACAAGTAACAACAGGGGTCCTGTTGATTTAGAAACTGAAATTACAAACATAATTCACGAAATAGGTGTACCTGCACATATTAAGGGATATATGTATTTAAGAGAAGCTATTACTATGGTTGTTAATGATATGGAATTATTATCAGCTGTAACTAAGGAATTATATCCTTCAATCGCTAAGAAATATAATACAACAGCTTCAAGAGTTGAAAGAGCTATCAGACATGCTATTGAAGTTGCTTGGGGTAGAGGACAAGTAGAAGCTATCAATAAGTTATTTGGTTATACTGTACACAATGAAAAAGGTAAGCCAACAAATTCAGAATTCATAGCTATCATTGCAGACAAGCTAAGATTAAAGAATAAAGTGTCTTAATATATATAAAGACAGTAACGGATTTTAAAATCAGTTACTGTCTTTTTTAGATTTTTCTATTTTCATTTCTTTTTCTAATACAAAAGTCATGATTATTCTTATAATAAATACTGAAGCTAAAATAATTAATTCATCCATATTTTTAATGATAACAGTCTTCAATATTTCTGCTGCTAACTTAAAATCTAAAGTTGTAACCATAACATCTGCAAATTCATATTTAATATCAACATCTCTTTTGAAAAATCTTTTTAAAATATAGTGATAAAAAGCTGTAAAGACTCCAAGAGTTAAAATCAAAATTCCCATAAGCTCAAAAATATGAATAAGAATAGGTAAATATTTGTTAAATAATTCTTCCAAAATGTATACACCTCAAATTGATAATATCTTTAGGTTACCCAAAGCTTAAAAAATAATACGAATATAGTAATAAACTTATAAATAATTATTAGAATAAAACATATGTGTATTAAATATTTTGAAAGAATGTAGGAAAACTAAATATGTACGAAACTATATGTAAAGGAGAAAAGGATGGAAAAAAATAAATTAAGGGAAATACAAAAAGAATTAATAATTTGTGAAAAACCATCAAGCTATTTAGAAGAAATTAAAGATTCGTTAAGAAATACACCTTTGGATGCATTACTTATACTTCAAAATACAGAACAAAACCTTAAATATCATCCAGAGGGAAATGTCTGGAATCATGTTATGCAAGTGATAGATACAGCAGCTAAAGTAAAAGAATTTGCAAATGATAAAGAAAGTTTAATGATGGGTGCATTATTACATGATGTAGGAAAAGGCCCAACAACAAAGAAAAATAAACAAGGAAGATGGATTTCGTATAATCATGATGTAGAAGGAGTAAAATTAGCAGAAAAAATATTAGATTATTATAATTATGAAAATGATGAAAAAAGTAAAATATTAAATTTAATAAAATATCATATGCATCATCTTTATATAATTCAAGATTTACCTTTTGCAAAAACAAAAGAAATGATAAAAGATGTAGATTTAAATGATATGATTTTACTATTTATAAGTGACAGATTAGGAAGAGGGCAATTAGAAGATAATAAAAAAGCAAAAGAAATAGAAGATATAAAAAAAGTTATATCAATTTTAGAAGAAAACTACAATTTGGATTTAAAAAATATAAAGGAAAAAGTGAAAAAAATAGAAAAAATTATATAAAATTTAAGTTACATATATTCACTTATGAATATACTAGAAATTACTATCATATTATTAAGATATAACAATATGGGGGTGGTTTCTTTGGAGATTATAAGTAAATTAAACTTAAATAAAAAAGAAAATAAGTTTTATTATTTTATGGTTTTTATATTCTTTTGCGTAGGTATAGCATTAGGTACATATATAGTCAAATATATGAGTGCAAGAGATGCAACAGATCTTACGAGCTATTTTTCTACATTTACTGAAAGTATAGCAAAAGAAGCAGTGAATAATAAAGTTTTATTATTTAATATACTAAAGAAAAATTTAATGCTTATAACAATAATTATAGCATTGTCCTTTACAGTATTTGGGACGCCAATAATTCTTTTATTGGATTTAGTTAAAGGATTTACATTAGGATATACCTTTAGCTTTTTAATTTCAACCTTCGACGGTAAAGGATTATGGTTAGCGTTAGCTTCAACAATACCACAGAATATTATTTATATTCCTTGCTTTATAGCATTAAGTATAGTTGGAATTGAATTTTCTTCAACAAAACTTAAAGATAAGTTCTTTAATAAAGGTAAAGTAAATACAATAGTAGAGAGAGAACTAATTTTAAAGATTGGGGTATTGGCATGTGTATTCATTATCGGAACTCTAATTGAAGCATATCTTGGTCCAAATATTATTAAGTTTGTAGTTACAAATGTTTATAAAGTTGGTTAATTAATAGATGATTATAAAAGGAAATTCTAAAGCTGTTGTCGAATAATAATAATTAAGGTGGGAATGGGGAGAATTATGAAAGAAATAGTAAATGAATATCGTGAGTCATTACTTGAAAGTCATAAAAGTGATAACACTGTTTATGCTTACGTAACTGATGTGAATTTGTATATCAAGTATCTAAATAGTAAAGATATATATTTAGATGAAACTGACAATGTTACAGTTAAAAATTATATCGACCATTTGTTGGAAGAAGGAAAATCTGAAAGATCAATAAGTAGAATTGTTATTAGCTTAAGAAGCTTTTATAATTATTTAAAAGATCAAAAGATAATAAGAGATATACCGAAGATATATTATAAGAGTACAGATCAATCAAAGAAGCTTCCAGAAATATTAACCGTTGAAGAAGTAGATAAGATTATTAAAGTAGTAGATAAGGATTGTAATAAGGGAATTAGAGACAATGCATTATTAGAACTTATGTATGCTACAGGAATGAAAGTTTCTGAAATAATTAATCTATCTGTTGAAGATGTAAATTTAGATTTACTATATGTTAGATGTCATGATAATAAAAATTATGAAAGACTTATCCCTATTGGAAGAAGCGCAGAAGCGGCTTTAAGGGAATATTTATCTATAAGGGATATAATAGCTTCAGCAGGAGTACACAATTTGTTTGTTAATTTAAATGGTAACCAATTAACAAGACAAGGAGTTTGGAGAATAGTAAAAGAATATTCTCACAAAGCAGGAATAAATAAAGATGTTAATTTAAATACATTTAGACATTCCTTTGCAGTACACCTACTTCAAAATGGAGCAAATGTAAGAGCGGTACAAAAACTTTTAGGAAATCAAGTATTAACTTACATGGACACTTACTATGAGATAATAAATAATGATAAAATAAACTTGGTTTATAAAAACTCCCATCCGAGAGCTTAAGGCTTTTAAAAAGGGGCTTTATATACGAAAGGAGAAAAAATATGAAAAGAGCTATATTAATTGTATTAGACAGTGTAGGAGTTGGAGAATTAGAGGATGCAAAGAGCTATGGTGATGAAGGAAGTCATACTTTAGATCATGTATATAAATCTTGTAATGGTCTTGAAATAAAAGAACTAGAAAAGTTAGGAATAGGTAACATAGAAGGTGTTAATGCTCCTAAGAAATGTGAAAATGCTATAGGTGCTTATGGTAGAAGCAAAGAAGCATCAAAAGGAAAGGATACTGTTACAGGGCACTGGGAAATTAGTGGTGTAATTTTAGAAAAACCTTTAAATACTTACCCACAAGGTTTCTCTAAGGAAATAATAGATGAATTTATAAAGAGAGCAAATATAAAAGGAATATTAGGTAATGTTGTTGCTTCAGGAACTCAAATAATTGAAGATTTGGGAGAAGAACATGTTAAAACTGGATATCCGATTATATATACATCTGCAGATAGTGTATTCCAAATTGCGGCTCATGAAGATATTATTCCAGTTGAGAAATTATATGAAATGTGCCAAATAGCAAGAGATATGCTTGTAAATGAATGGGCAGTAGGAAGAATTATTGCAAGACCTTTTATAGGAGAAGCTCCAAACTTCAAGAGAACTTCTAATAGAAGAGATTATGCATTAGATCCTTTTAATAAGACTATGCTTGAATATTTAAAAGAAGAAAATTTAGAAGTTGCAGCCGTTGGTAAAATTGAAGATATCTACAATGGAAAGGGTATTACTTGTGCAGTTCATACAAAAAGCAATATGGATGGTGTAGATAAAACTTTAGATTATATGGATACTATAAAAGAAGGTCTTATCTTTACAAATCTTGTTGACTTTGACATGTTATATGGACATAGAAATGATCCAAGTGGATACGGAAAAGCTTTAGAAGAGTTCGATAATAGACTACAAGAAATTTATTCAAAAATGACTGATGAGGATATCCTTATAATAACAGCTGACCACGGCTGTGATCCTACAACTAGCAGTACAGATCACTCAAGAGAGCATATACCTGTAATAGTTTATGGAAAACATGTAAAACCAGGAGTTAATATTGGAACAAGAGAAACATTCGCTGATATAGGAAAAACAATATTAGATTTCTTTAATGTTAAGAATGAATTAGTTGGAAAAAGCTTCTTAAATGAAATAATGGAATAGTTGGAGGAATTAAACTTATGAGAATGTATGACCTTATAATGAAAAAGAGAAAAGGCGAAGAATTAACAAAAGAAGAAATAAACTTTTTTGTAGAAGGGTTTACAAATGGAAGTATACCAGACTATCAAGCATCAGCAATGCTTATGGCTATATTTTTCAATAAGATGAATAAGAGAGAAACTGCAGAATTAACTAATGCTATGGTTGAATCTGGAGATAAAATTGATTTAAGTAATATTAATGGAATAAAGGTAGATAAGCATTCTACTGGTGGTGTTGGAGATAAAACATCTATTTGTTTAACTCCTTTAGTTGCATCACTTGGAATACCAGTTGCTAAGATGTCAGGAAGAGGTTTAGGTCATACTGGTGGTACTATAGATAAACTTGAAACATTTAAGGGATTTTCTGTTGAATTAACAGAAGAACAATTCATGGAAAATGTTAATAATATTAATATTGCTATTATGGGGCAAAGTGGAAACTTAGTTCCTGCTGATAAGAAGTTATATGCACTAAGAGATGTTACAGCAACTGTTGATAACATGTCTTTAATAGCATCAAGTATTATGAGTAAGAAAATAGCTTCAGGAGCTGATGCTATAGTTTTAGATGTTAAGGTTGGAGATGGTGCATTTATGAAAACACCAGAAACAGCTAAAGAACTTGCAAGAGAAATGGTTGATATCGGAAATCATCTTGGAAGACAAACTATTGGAGTAATTTCTGATATGGATCAGCCATTAGGATATGCAATAGGAAATAGCTTAGAGGTTATGGAAGCTATTGAATTATTAAAAGGAAATGGCCCTAAAGACCTTTTAGAACTTACATTAACTATAGGCTCAAATATGTTACTTTGTGCTAAAAAAGCGGAAAGCGAAGAAGAAGCTAGAAAAATGTTACAAGAAAATATAGCTAATGGAAAAGGCTTAGAAAAACTTAAAGAATTTATAAAAGCACAAGGTGGAGATATTTCACCAATAGATGATTTTAGTAAATTCCCTAAGGCTAAGTATATAGAAGAAGTTATTGCACCAAGAGATGGTTATATTACTAAGATTAAAGCAGAAGCTTTTGGACTAATTGCCATGGAACTTGGAGCAGGACGTGCAACTAAAGAAAGTGAAATAGATTTAGCTGTAGGACTTGTTTTAAATAAAAAGAGAGGCGATAAAGTTAACAAGGGTGATGTTCTAGCGTACATACACTCAAATAACGAAGGGAATATAGAAAAGGCTAGAGAAAGTATCTTAAATAATATAACTATTGAAGATAAATATGACTTAAATATTCCGCTAATTTATGACATTATAAAATAAAGTTAACAAACTTAATCAGTGACAAGCTTGTCGCTTGTCACTTTCAATGATTAGGGGTGTAGCCTAAGAGGAAAATATGATAAATAGAAAGTAAAATTCTTTTTATCATATTTTTATTTTTTTTGGGCAATAATAAGCTTAAAAGGAGGAGAACAAATGAAGAAAAAATTATTTAAAAAAATCTCTATTATTCTTTTATGTTTATTATGTTTAAATACAGTTATTCCAATGGCGTCTGAAAGAAATGAATGGGAAAATGAATATCCACAGGATATTTATACAGCATGTTTAGAAGAAGGTATGAATGTAGATGCAAAATCTGCAATTCTTATTGAGCCTGTAAGTGGTACAGTACTGTATGAAAAAAATCCAGATGAAAAATTTGCCCCAGCTTCTGTAACTAAAATAATGACAATGTTATTAGCAATGGAAGCTATTGATAGTGGTAAAATTTCATTAGATGATAAGATAACTTGTAGTGAAAATGCTAAGAGTATGGGTGGAAGCACAATGCTTCTAGACACTGGAGAGGTAAGAACTGTTGAAGAAATATTAAAAGGAATAGCAATAGCATCAGGTAATGATGCAGCAGTTGCTATGGCAGAATTCTTAAGTGGTTCTACTGATGAATTTGTTAAATTAATGAATGAACGTGCTCAAGAACTAGGAATGACTAATACAACATTTAAAAATTGTAATGGTTTACCAGTTGAAGGGCATTTAACAACAGCAAGAGATATTTCTATAATGTCATTAGAATTACTAAAGCATCCAACAATATTAAAATATAGCGGTACATATATGGAAACAATATCTGAAGGAAGAAAGAGTCCTATTGAGTTAGTAAATCACAATAAATTAGTTCGTTTCTTTGATGGATGCGATGGTTTAAAAACTGGATTTACTCAAGAAGCTAAGTATTGTATAAGTGCAACAGCTGTAAGAGATGGAGTAAGAATGCTTGCTGTAATTATGGGAGCACCTACATATAAGATTAGAAATAGAGATGCTAGTATGCTTATGAATTATGGTTTCTCAAAATATCAAGGTAAAAAGCTATTTAATAAAGATGATGATGTTGAAACTGTATATTTAGGAAAGAGTGAAGATAGATATTATGTAGCAAAAGCTAAAGATGACTTATCTATAGTATTCTTAAAAGGCAGTGAAGGAGAACCACAAAATAAGATTATATTAAATGAGCCAAAAGATAGTTATACTGAAGGTGAGATAGTAGGAAAATGTGAAGTATATCTAGATGGTCAAAAGGTTGGAGAAGTAGAGTTATATTGTGATAGAGATGTTGAAAAAGGCGGATTTATTGATAACTTAAAATATAATATGAAAAATCTATTTAAAAAGGGAGTATAAATAGTATATTTAGTGATTGGATAGACAATATGTTGAGTTAGTCACTAAAATAAAATATAAAAGTTATGTTAAGGGATTAATTCATAAAAAAAATGGATTAATCCCTTTTTTTATACTACAATGTAAATGTAGGAAGGTGAACTTTAGTGAAGAGAAAATTAATATATGTAATGGTAATAGTGGGTTTATTAACGGGATGTTCAGCAAATAATGATACTGTAACAAATGGTGAGAATAATAATACTATTATTGAAGAAAATATTGAAGAAGAAACTATGGAATATACTGTGTTTAATGCTTTAGGAAAAAGCTATGAATCAAGTAAAAATATATATGAATTAAATGAAGGGGATAAGATATATGATGACATGAATGGTTATCCTCACGTGCAAGGTGAATATAAGGAAATAGATTTTGCAATAGATTTATTAACGGAATATCTACATAAAAACTCAGAAGCATATAATTATATTGTTAGTGATTGGGATAGTAATAGTGAAGACGTTGTATTGATAGCGGATGAAGAAAAAGAAAGAGTTATGGAAAATGCAAACTTTCTAGGGGAACAATTTGGCCTATCAAATGAAGATCCTGTTTATTTTAAGTTAGATAAGGTTATACTACAAAGTAAAAATGAAAATGATAGTATTGTTGAATTAGAATTAAGAGGCTACTTATCTGCAACTGATGGTAATTATAGACCACTTGGAACATTTACTGTTACGGTTTATACAAAAGATGATAAGTTATATGCTTCAATAGTTTAAAGTAATATATAATTAGTTTTTTATAAAGCGAAATATGAAATTAAAAGGAATTAATATTTTTATTTAAGCTAAATAATGGTAAAATATAAATAGTAATATTTTAAATATAGGAGGATTAAAAATGTCAATTTTAAAAAGATTTAGTGATATAATGTCATCAAATATTAATGCGTTATTAGACAAGGCAGAAGATCCTATTAAAATGATAGATCAATTAATGAGAAACTTAAATGATGATTTAAATAAAGTTAAAGCAGAAACAGCTTCAGTAATGGCGGAAGAGACTAGAGCTAAAAGAGAATTAGATGAATGCCAAAGAGATGTAAATAAAATGTTAGAGTATGCAAAAAGGGCTGTAGATGCAGGAAATGATGATGATGCAAGAGCGTTTTTAACAAAGAAGGTATCATTATCTGAAAAGTTAAGTGCACTTAACACAAAGTATGAAGCTGCACATAATAATTCAGTTAAGATGAAAGAAATGTATAATAAATTAACAAGTCAAATTGAAGAGCTTAATGAAAGAAGAAGCACAATTAAAGCTAAAGTTGCAACTGCAAAGATGCAAGAAAGAATTAATAAAATGGGCTCATCTATAAATAATTCAAAATCAAGTTTAGATTCATTTAGCAGAATGGAAGAAAAGGCAAATAGAATGTTAGATGAAGCAAATGCTATGGCAGAATTAAATTCAAAGCCAAGTGATGGAATAGATGATTTAATGAGTAAATATGATAAAACTTCTAATAGTGATGTAGAAGATGAACTAGCAGCTTTAAAGGGAAATAATAATGCTTCTGCAATTGACGATGAGTTAGCAAAACTTAAAGAAGAAAAATAATATATAGAATATTTTAATGGCATGGATAATATAGGAGGCAAATAGTATGGGGTTGTTTAGTAATCAACTGTTAGACGTAATAGAATGGAATGAAACGAGAAATGATGTTTTGTTCTGGAAATGGAAAAATAGCGAAATTAAAAAGAATAGTAGATTAATAATAAGACCAGGTCAAGATGCTATATTTATGCATAATGGCAAAGTTGAAGGTGTATTTACTGAAGAAGGTAATTATGAAATAGAAACAGAAATAATACCTTTATTGTCAACTTTAAAAGGGTTTAAATTTGGATTTAAGTCTGGACTTAAAGCAGAAGTACTATTTATAAATACAAAAGAATTTCAAGTTAAATGGGGTACTAAGAGCCCAGTAAATATTCCAGCACCAGGAATGCCAGGTGGAATGCCTATAAGAGCTTTTGGATCATTTAATGTTAAGATAGATGATCATATGACATTAATAGATAAGATTGCAGGTATTAAAAGTCAATTTACTGTTGATGATGTAAAAATGAGAGCTTTAGCTGTTGTAGATCAGCTTTTAATGAAATGGATAGTTAGAGAAGGAAAGGATATGTTTAATTTACAAGCAAATTCCTTTGATATAGCAAATGGTATAAAGACTGATTTAGATATGGAAATGATTAAAATAGGTCTTACTATAACATCATTTAATATAGAAAACTTCAGTTATCCTGAGTCAGTTCAAAAAATGATAGATAAAAATGCAGCTTATGGAATGGTAGGTAATATAGGTCATTACCAAAATGTTTCTATGGTAGAGGCTATGGAGAAAAATCCTAATAACTCAATGGCTAATATGGCTCAAGCAGGAATGGGTATGCAAATGGGAATGAATATGATGAATGAAATGAAGAAAAACATGGAAAATAGTTCATCATCTAATTCATCACATAATGCTGGCGGAAATAATTCTAGTACAACTTGTAAGAGTTGTGGAGAACCTTTAAGTGCAAATGCTAAATTCTGCCCTAATTGTGGAACGAAAAATGTTCAAGAAGAAGTTACTAAAACAAAGAAGAAGTTTTGTAGCGAGTGTGGGGCACAAGTAGCAGAAGGTGCTAAGTTCTGTGGAGAGTGTGGCTGTAAAGTAAATTAAAAAGAATTATAATTTTGAAATAGGAAATACCTAAACTTAAGAAAAACATTTAAGGAGTACATTATGATTATCGATAAAGAGTTTTATAACAGAAGTGCAATAGATGTTGCTAATGATTTACTTGGAAAGGTATTAGTTAGAGAAGTTGATGGTAGAATCTTAAAAGGAAAAATAGTTGAAACAGAAAGCTATATAGGAGCTATAGATAAAGCTTGTCATGCTTATAATGGTAGAAGAACAAAAAGAACTGAAATATTATATAGTGATTGCGGAGTAGCTTATGTTTACTTTATATATGGATTATATCACTGTTTTAATGTTGTTACTAATGAAAAAGATGTGGCAGAAGCAGTTTTAATAAGAGCAATTGAACCTTTAAATGAATTTGATTATATTTCACAAGTTAGATATAAAAAACAATTTAAAGAATTAAGTAAAACTCAAATTAAAAACTTAACTAATGGTCCATCTAAATTATGTTTAGCTTATTTAATAGATAAAGATTTAAATGGGGATAAACTATATGAACAAGGGAAAATCTATCTTGAAGAATCTGAGGAAAATGATTTTGAAATAGTTAAAACAAAAAGAATTGGAATAGACTATGCAGAAGAGGCTAAAGATTTTTTATGGAGATTTTATATAAAAGATAATGATTTTGTATCAAAAAAATAACAAATGTAATTTCTGAATCTTCAAGGTGCAGAAAAGTAAAAGGGAGAGATAAAGATGAGAGTAGCATTAATTGCACATGATAAGAAAAAAGAGGAAATGGTTAATTTCGCAAAAATAAATGAGGAAAGATTATCTCATTTAGAACTTTATGCAACAGGAACAACTGGTTTAAGAATTATGGAAAATACAAATTTAGAAGTGCATAGATTAAAGAGTGGACCTCTTGGTGGAGATCAACAAATCGGAGCTTTAGTTTCTGAACAAAAGCTTGATTTAGTAATATTCTTAAGAGATCCTTTAACATCACAACCACATGAACCAGATATAAATGCATTACTAAGACTTTGTGATGTTTATGAAATACCTCTTGCGACAAATGTTTCAACAGCCCAATTAGTATTAGATGCATTGCATAAATAAAAATTTAATAAAGAAATTACTAAATCGTATAGGTATAGTTTTTGATGTATAAAAAATAGAGTTGCATAATGGCAACTCTATTTTTTTATTTGTGTATAACGTTCATATAAAATGATACATCTACAATATTATTATATACAAAAAATAAAAAAATATATGATAAACATTATTGAAAGTAAAATAAGCATAAAAGTAAGAAAGTTTTCATAGAATTTTTTGAGAACAATAATATAGGGAAAGTTTAGAATGAGTGTTAAAGTAGAATTATTTTCAGGGTTTCTTGGAGCGGGAAAAACACAATTAATAAAGAAGCTAATAGAAGAAGGCTATTATAATGAAAATATAGCTATTATTGAAAATGAATTTGGTGAAGTAAGTATTGATGGAACAATATTAAAAAGAACAAATACATTAGTAAAAGAAATTAATGCAGGATGTATTTGCTGTCAGGTAACCGGTGATTTTAAGGAATCAATTTTAGATGTTGTTGAAAATTGCAATGTAGGCAGGCTGTTAGTAGAACCTACAGGAGTAGCAAAGCTAAGTGACATAAAAAAAGTATTTGAAGAGAAAGAATTGAAAGATGTTGCTTATGTTGAAAAGGCAATAACAGTTGTTGATGCAGAAAAATTTAATTTATATTTATCTAATTTTAAAAGCTTCTTTGATAACCAAATAAGAAATGCTGATATTGTGATATTAAGTAGAACTCAAAATATAAGTAGTGAAGAGGTTAAGAAATTACATGATGAAATAGGAAAAATAAATAAAAATGCAATCATCGTTAGTAAGGAATGGAAAAATACTAAAGCTGAAGACTTAATACCAAAGAATTTTATTATAAGGAATAAAGGTACAAAAAGTGGAAAAACATCATTAAAGAAAAGCAGTTTTTCTAAAGGAATACTTAAAAAAGAAAATAATGAAGAAGACCAATTTGAAAGCTTTGCACTTAAGGTTAATAGAAAAGTTTCTAAGGAAGAACTTTTAAGTAAATTTAATTTTATTAAAAATAGCTTTGAATTTGGAGAAATAATTAGAGCAAAAGGAATAGTTGACACTAATAATGGTAAGGAACAGTTTGACTATACTTTATCTGAAATAAATATGGAAAAGATAGCTTATAGAGGAGAATCTGTTATTTCCTTTATTGGGACAAACTTAAATAGAGATAAAATAAAAAATTTCTTTCTTTAGGTGGTGGTATTATGAAGGTTGGCATAGAAGTAGTTACTGGATTTTTAGGGGCTGGAAAGTCAGCCTTTATTAATTCATTAATCAATAAAACTAAGGCAGTTGGTGAAAAAATAATAGTCTTAACATGTGAAAGCGGAAATGTAAAAATTAAAGAGTTAGAAGAAAATGATATTACTGTTAAACATATTGATTTTATAGAGGATAACTCAGAGTTAAACGGAGAAATTTATAAGATTGTTAAGGAATATAAGCCACATAGGATAATAATTGAGTATAACGGTACAGAAACTTTAGAACATTTATACAGATGCATTTTTGATAATGAAACAGGAAAACTCATAAAATTAAATACAATGTATTTTGTATGTGACGGAGATAGCTTAGATTTTTATATTAAGAATATGGGAGAACTTTTACTTCCTTTTATTCAAAGTAGTGATGTTTTAGTAATAAATAATTGTTATAAGTTAAGTGAAGAAAAAATAGAGGAAGATATAGATCTTCTTGGTACATTAAATCATAAAGCACAAATTATAAAGTCAAATAATAATGAGGATTTCGAAAAAGCATTAGATGAAAGTAAGTTGCTTGAAAATAATTTTTTAAGAAACATGAGGGTTAAGATAATTGATTATATGAGAAAGTGAGTTAGCAGGTGAGAAAGTGAGTATAAGTAAATTTGAATCTTGGATGTGGAGTTACCTTGGAATTATTGTTGAAGCACTACCTTTTTTACTAATAGGTGCAGTTTTATCAGCAATAATTCAAATTTATGTTTCTGATGATTTTATAAAAAAAATAATACCTAAAAACAGTATTATAGGATATTTTATAGCTGCAATTGCAGGAATATTTTTTCCAGTTTGTGAATGTGCAATTGTTCCTATTGCAAGAAGCTTAATAAAGAAAGGATTACCTGTAGGTGTTGGAATTACATTTATGTTAGCTGTACCTATAGTTAATCCCGTTGTAATTATGTCTACATATTATGCATTTCCAGATAACATAAGTGTTGTTATCTATAGAACTATTGGAGGAGTAGTAGGTGCATTAATAGTTGGTTTATTGACTGGTATAATGTATGACAAAAAGAAGAAAAATGAAGTTGTTAAAGATGATAATGTTGGACTTTATTGTGATTGTTGTACTTATAGTAATAATTATTATATTTCATTGAAAGGTAAGATAAAGAATTTAATATTAAATGCTTCTAATGAATTTTTAAATATAAGTATTTATTTTATTTTTGGTGCATTCCTTTCAAGTATTTTTGTTGTTTTTATGCAAGATAGCTTAATAAATAATATGACCTCAGGAAAAACCATAGGAATTATAATAATGATGTGTTTGGGCTTTTTACTTTCTTTATGCTCAGAAGCAGATGCATTTGTTGCAAAAGGGTTTATGGACAACTTTGGGGTTGCAGGAGTAATTGCCTTTTTAATATTAGGTCCAATGATGGATCTTAAAAATTTAATTTTAGCCTTTGGATTCTTTAAAAAGAAGTTTGTCCTTAAGCTTTTAGCAATGATTTCTGTTGTAGTATTTCTGATTTGTTTAGTTGTAGTTTAATTAATATATGGGGGAGCTATGAAAAAATTCAATGTTGATGAATTAATATGGTTTATTATTTTAATATTAATGGAAGTTTCGATTGTTTTTTTAATAAGAAGTGGAAATATTACTAACTTTGTAGGAGTAGACATGATAAAATACTTTTACTTAAGTATAGTTATTTTAGGTGTGTTTACAATTGCTCAGTTTGGAAGAATATTTACTATTAAAAGAAGGGTTGAAATAACAAATAAATTTATTCCATTAACTTTCACATTATGTATAGGTTTTATTTTGCTTTTTATATTTCCATTATTAAAAACTAATAATATAAATAGTGATTTGGGCCTTAATAAAAACGATGATGCTATAATTATAAATAGCGAAAATTATGAAATTTTAAATGACATAAATGACAATAAAGAAAAGTTCGAAGGAAAAAAGATGATTTTTTTAGGGTATGTAGATAAAAGTGAAGAAAATCCTGATTGCATTATTATTTCAAGAATAGCAGTGAAATGCTGTCAGGCAGATAAAGAAAAAATACAAATAAGAGTAAAAGGTATTGATAATGATTTTGAAGATGGGCAATGGATAAGTATAAGCGGAGAAATTTGCTTTGATGAAAAGTTCTTTATATTAGCTAATGAATATAAGCTTCAAAATGAACCAACGGATATATATTATCATGAGCACCTTTAGGGTTGTTCTTTTATTAGAAAATTGATATTATATAAGTTATGAGACCCTATAAGATTAATAGGGAAGTTTAATAAAAATATAAGGGCGGGATGAATTAATGGAATTGCCAAAGGTTAAAGTGGCAGATTTTGAAGGACCTTTTGATTTATTACTACATCTTATTAAAAAGAATAAGATGAATATATATAATATCGAGATATATAAAGTTACAAATCAATATTTAGAATATCTTAATACTAGAAAAGTAATGGACCTTGAAATTACATCTGAATTTATAGTAGTAGCAGCTACTTTAATAGAGATAAAATCAAAAAATCTTTTACCAAAAGTAAAGGTTGATGAAGAAGAGGAAAGTGAAGAAGATATTGAAAAAAGATTAATGGAACGACTAATTGAATATAAGAAGATAAAGAACGTTTCAGAATTCTTTAAGAATAAATATATAAATGCTGGTGAAGTTTTTAGTAAAAAGCCTGAAATTATTGAAGAAATAAAACCAGAAAAAATCGATAATGATGATATATTTAAAAATCTTACACTTTTAGATTTATATAATATTTATAATAAAATATTAGAAACCTATAGAGAGAAACAAAATAAGGTTAATGTAGTACAAAAGAAGATATATGTAGATAAGTATAAGGTTGAAGATAAGATGGAAGAACTTTTAGAAAGGTTTAATTCTAGTGAAGTTATTGAATTCAATAACTTAATGAAAGAAAGTACATGTAAGCTTGAAACTGTAGTAACATTTTTAGCATTATTAGAGCTTATAAAGATAAGAACTATTCAAGTTTTCCAAGATGAGAGTTTTTCAAATATACTTATTAAGAGGAGGAGAGATATTGAGTAACATTGATGTTAAGCAATATGAATTTAATGAACTATCAAGAAAGTCAGATATAAAATCAGCCATAGAATCAATGCTATTTGTAAGTGGTGAACCTTTAGCATTAAGGGAATTAAGCAATAATTTAGAACTTAAAGAAAAGAATGTTGAAGAAATCCTGAGTGAAATGGCAAATGAATATGAAGATAAAAGTAGAGGAATAAGATTAATTAGCATAAATGGAGCATATCAATTAGTAACTAAAAGTGAAAATTCAGATTTTGTTCAAAAGCTATTAAAGAAAAATAAAAAACATTCTCTATCACAAGCTTCTATAGAAAGTTTAGCAATAATTGCATATAAACAGCCAATAACACGTATAGATATAGATGAAATAAGAGGTGTTAAATCTGAATCTGCTATTGCAAGATTAATTGAAAGAGGATTAATTAAAGATATAGGTAGATTAGAAGTTCCAGGAAGACCAATACTTTATGGAACAACAGATGAATTTTTAAGACAATTTGGTTTAAAAACAATAAAGGAATTACCATCATTAGATTTATATAGTGATGAAGAAACCCAAAGTTCAATTGATTTATTAAATAAAGCAATTGAAGATATGGAACCAGAAGTTGATGATTTTGAAAATAATGATAATGAAAATAATATAGAAGAGGACGTAGCAGAAGAGATGAATGAAGCTGCTATTGATGAAGATAAATAATTTTTATTATATAAATAAAGCTGTATCAAAATTTAATTGTTTTGATACAGCTACTTTTTTATAAGTCTAAATCTTGACTTTCAGTTCCAGCATTTTTATCTTTAAAGAATCCTTTAAATAAGTCTAAAAGTTGAGGAACTGAATCTACAATTCTATCAACAGTATTATCATAATCTACAGGTTGCAATCTTACAGAGCCGTCCTTAACTATTAAAAATGCTACTGGCTTTACAGTGACACCAGCCCCTGAGCCACCACCAAAAGGATAATTTTCATCTCCATCATCTTTAACAGCAACATGGTTACCAAATTCACTTCCACCAGATGCAAAGCCAAAGGTTACTTTAGAAATTGGAACAATCGAAGTTCCATCACTAGTTTCTACTACATCTCCAACTACAGTGTTAACATCTATCATATCACGTAAATTTTCCATAGTACTTCTCATTAAGTTTTCTAATTCATGTTTATCAGCCATAATAATCCCAAAATAAAGGGATTCACCTCCTATTTTTATTAAATGATTTTATAATAATAAAACATATATAAATAATTTTTGCTAAATTAAAGGTAATTATACTGTTTAGTGTGAGTTCAAAAAGTATTTTATCTTTAAAAATAGGCTTAAAATCATTTTTATATCTTTTTACCTTAAATATAATAGAAAAAATATTTAGTAGGATTGGATTAATATTATAAAGTAAACCAAAAGCTATAGCAGTTTTGCTTGAATCTCCTAAGGAATAAGAAATATTACTATCAAACTTTAATGTTGGCTTAAATTTATTATAAGCAAGGTTATGATAAAGTTTTTTAAAAGGTATTTCTTTAAACTTAACTTTTTTATTAGAGGAGTCATTATCATCTTTATAGTCATCAATTGTTTTTTCGATATTCTTACCTTTATCCTCTTTTGGTTTTTTCTTATTAAGAAATTTCTTTATTAAGCCACCATCATTAGATAATAAATTAATATTATAAATTTTTACGTAAAACCTATCCTTAGAGACATAAAAATGAAAGCTCAGGGGTATAGGTATAAACAAAATTAATACTATAACAACAAAAATTATTAAAATATGCATAATTAACCTCTCCTAATCTTCTATTAGTATTGCCACAAAAATTAAATCTAAATCATAAAAATTTAATAAACATGTTTAAAAATTTAATAAATGAAAATACTACATGTGTAAGGAGAAAATAGGAGTGATGGATATGAAAAATTTTAAAATCCTAGGAGTAACTTTAAGTTTAGTACTAATTATTTGTAATTTAATGAATAATTGTGTTTATGCGCAAAGCTTTGATGATGAAGATGAAGTTGAAGATTTAGCTATAATCGATGATATTCAAGATGATGATATAGATGATGTTGATATGGAAAATCTATTAAATAGCATTAGAGTAAATGCAAGATGTGCTATAGCAATGGATAGTAAAACAAAGCAAGTGTTATTTGCACAAAATGCAGACGAAATAGTGCCTATGGCAAGTACAACAAAAATCCTTACAGCCTTGATTGCAATAAGTCAAGGTAATTTAGATAGAGAAGTAACTATAAGTAAAAATGCATCATCTATAAGGGGATCAAAAGTTAAATATACAGCTGGTGAGAAAATAAAATTAATAGAATTATTATATGGACTATTATATAAGTCTGGTAATGATGCAGCAATTGCAATAGCAGAAGATATTGGTGGTAGTGTAGAAGGATTTGCTAATATTATGAATGACTATGCAAGAAGTTTGGGATTAGTTAATTCTCACTTTGAAAGTCCACACGGGTTAGATAGTGCTAAGCATTATACATGTGCTTATGATTTAGCATTATTAACTGCAAAGGCAATGGAAAATGAAACATTTTGCCAAATTTGTGGAACAAAAACTATAACAAGAGATGCATCAGGTTTTACAAGAGATTATAATAATATCAATAAAATTTTGTATAGAATTCCAGAAGCTAATGGAGTAAAAACTGGATATACAGGTCAAGCAGGAAAATGTTTAGTTTCATCAGTTAGACATGAAGGTAGAAACATTATTATCGTAGTTTTAAATTGTAGTGACAGATGGAATGTTACAGAACAAATTTATAAATATGTTTCAGATAATTATTGTTTTAAAGCAAATAATATGAAAGATATTGTAAATTCATCAGAATTTATTAATTTAGGAACAATAGTTGAAGAGTCAGAATTTGATTATGGATTTAAAGGTCAAGGATCTGTTGAGGTAGAAGTGTTTAACACATTATTTGATAAAAATAGTGGAGACATTATAGGAAAAGTAGCATTAAATGATAGTGGAAATGAGTTGTTAAAAAAAGCTCTAATATGCGACACTGATATATCACAAAAAGAATTTGATAGTTTAATACAAAATGAAGGCACTAATAATTAGTGCTTTTTTCTTTTATTGTATATAAATTTGGTATAAAATGAATATGTAGGTATTGTTAATTATTAAATTAAAATAATGTAAATAGAATCGGAGGAGAATATTTTGAGTAAAACTATAGTAAAAGAATTAAAAGTATTATCTAAAACTAAATTTTTAAGCTTATATAATGCTGATTATATAAATAGGGGTGGTAAGGAAAAAACTTGGACAATTGCATCAAGAAAAACTAAAGAGGCATTAGAAGATCAATTCTTTAATGGAAAAGAAGATAAAGTAGATGCTGTTGTTATATTAGCATATCATAAGGATGAAAAGAAATTAGTTGCTATTAAACAGTTTAGAATTCCTTTAAATAACTATGTTTATGAGTTACCAGCAGGATTAATTGATAATGATGATGATATAATACCAACAGTTAAAAGAGAATTAAAAGAGGAAACAGGATTAGACTTAGAAGAGGTAATAGAAAGTAAAGTAGGAAATAAGCTTTATTTATCACCAGGTATGACTGATGAATCAGTTTCATTAGTATATTGTACTTGCTCAGGAGAAATTTCGACAGAAAATTTAGAGGAAGATGAAGATATCGAAACTATATTATTATCTAAAGAAGATGCAATTAAAATATTAAATAGTAATGAAAGATGTGATATTAAATTCTTCATGGCTTTACAGAGTTTTGTAGCAATGGGTGATGAAATTTTTAAATAAATTAAAAAAATAATTAAAATCTCAAAATTTTTTATAAAAAATCAAATTGTTTTATTTACTAAATGTTAGTTTCATGATATATTAGTAGAAACTTAGCATATTGTTCTACAAGATATCTATTTTGGGATATATGGAAATTACAATTTCTGAGTGAACTTATGAAGAAAGACATAAAAACATTGGGGGGAAAACAACATGAAGAAAAACGAATATGGATTATTCACTGCCATAGCAATGATTGTTGGAATTGTTATAGGTTCAGGAATATTCTTTAAGAGTGACAATATTCTTGTTGCTACAGGAGGAAGCGTAGCATTAGGAGTATTAGTATTCTGTATAGCAGCAATTGCTATAATTTTTGGAAGTTTAACTATATCACAATTAGCATCAAGAAGTTCAAAAGAAGGTGGCTTAATAGCATATGCTGAAGAGTATTATAATAAGTCAACATCATGTGCTTTTGGTTGGTTCCAAACATTTTTATATTTTCCAACATTAATAGCAGTAGTTTCTTGGGTGGCTGGAATCTACATTTGCATTTTATTTGGAATAGAAGGAACATTAGAAAAACAAATGTTAATTGGATTAGCAATAATGGTGTTCTTATTTGTAATTAATACTTTATCAGCAAGGTTAGGTGGATTATTCCAAAATGCATCTACAATAATAAAGTTAATACCTTTATTATTAATTGCAGTTGCTGGATTAGTATTTGGAGATACAAGCAGTGTTTCATTTAGTGATATTACTGCAATGAAGTCTACAGGATGGATTGCTGCAATAGCACCAATCGCATTTTCATTTGATGGATGGGTAGTTTCTACATCAATTTCACATGAAATAAAGGATTCAAAAAGAAATTTACCAAAAGCTCTTATAATAGCACCTATATTTATTTTAATAGTATATGTTTTATACTTTGTTGGAATAAGCATGTATATAGGGCCAGAAACTATTATGAGCTTAGGAGATGCTCACGTTGACTTAGCTGCAAACAACTTATTAGGACCATGGGGAGCAAAAATTGTATTAATATTTGTTATAATTTCAATCATGGGTACTATTAATGGATTAACTTTAGGAATGATAAGATTACCACATTCTTTATCAGTAAGAAATATGTTCCCAAAATCAAAGGTTATTAATAAGATAGATGAAAAATTATTAATGCCAGTTAATTCTGCAATAGTAGCATTTATTATAGCTATAGTATGGTATATTGCTCATTACTTAACAACTAAATTTGGATTACTTCCAAATTCAGATATATCTGAAATATCAATTACAATGAGTTACACAATGTACATACTTTTATATGTAAAAGTTATTCAATTAGGTAGACAAGGTAAGATTTCAGGTATTTGGAATACTATAATTAATCCTGTTTTAGCTATAATAGGTTCATTAATTATTTTATTCGGAAGCATGGGTAATCAATTATTCTGGATATATGCGGCATTCTGCTTATTAGTAATGTTATTAGCAGTTTTATTTTGTAAGAAAAACGAAAAAATTATAAACGGTTGTTTAGAATAAATTATTAATAAAAATTTAAAACACACAATTATATGAGTTAACTCTTATAATTGTGTTTTTTTATAATATTTTACAGTAGAAAATTTTATATATTAGGCGATTTATAGTAACAAAACGGATTTAATGAAATAATCTATATAGTGTATAGTATTAATTTAGGAGTCGAAATGTTTAAGGAGACGATTGATTGTATAGATGCTGGTACTGAGTATTGCCCTTGCCATTTAGCTGAAAGTGGTGAATGCATACTTTGCTCTCAACTACAAGGAAGTCATTTTTGTGATTGTCTAAATTGGAATGGAGTTTGTATTTATCAAGAACTTTATAATAATGGTAATAAAGCTAAGGAGCAAAGAAAGGCTTATACCTGCAAAGTATCTGAAAAAGTGCTATGTCAAGATGATGTGCTTTTAATTAAATTTGAAGCACCACATAAATTAGCAATAGATTTAGCAAAGCCAGGAAGCTTTATATTTATAAGAAGTGATGAAAATGTTTATTTTGATGTTCCTATTTCAATATTAGATTCTAATATTGATACAAATATTATTTCAGTAATGATAGAAATAAGAGGTGTCAAAACAAAACAATTATTAAATATTGAATCTGGAGGAGAAATAACAATTAGAGGACCTTATTGGAATGGTGTATTTGGTTTAAAAAACATAAGAAAACAAAAAAATAATAATATTTTAGTAATTGCAAGAGGTATTGGAATGGCTCCTATGGTACCTGTAATTAAAAAATTAGTTCAAAATGATAATAAGGTTACTGTAATTGTTGATAAACAACCTTTTAATGATGTATACGTATCTGAATGGTTAGATAAGCTAAATATCGTTCCTCAAGAAATGAATTTAATTGAAAAAGGTAAGCTATCTCCTGAAGCTAAGGTGGCTATAAAATCAATAATTGGTTACAATAATATATCTTTAATCCACATTGCTGGAGCGGATATATTAACTTATGATGTAATCGAATATTTAGATTATTTAGATAGACAAGATATTGATTTATCATGTTGTAATAATTTTAAGATGTGTTGCGGTGAAGGTGTATGTGGAGCATGCACAGCAAGGTTTTCAGGTCACAGAGTAAAGAGATTCTGTAAGGTGCAAGCTAGTCCAAGAGCTATATTTGAGGGGAGGAGATTAATATGATGAAGGTTATAATAGTTGGTGGGGGCTGGTCTGGATGTGCAGCTGCTTTAACAGCAAAGAAAGCCGGAGCAGAAGTCCATGTTTATGAAAAAACAGATCTTTTACTTGGACTTGGTAATGTTGGCGGAATAATGAGAAACAACGGACGTTATACAGCTTCAGAAGAGTTAATTGCATTAGGTGGAGGAGATCTAATTAAGCTAACAGATAAATGTGCAAGACATGCTAATATAGATTTTCCAGGACATAAACATGCAACATTGTATGATGTAAATAAGATTGAAGGTGTAGTTAGAGATTATTTAATAGATAAGGGAATTAACCTTCATATGGAAACAAGGGTAACAGACGTTGATTTTGAAAATAATAAAATTAATGGAATTTTACTAAGTGATGGAAGCTATGTTAAAGGTGATGTATTTATTGAAACTACTGGTACAACAGGACCAATGGGGAATTGTTTAAGATATGGTAATGGATGTTCTATGTGTATTTTACGTTGCCCAGCATTTGGACCAAGACTTAGTATTAGTGCAAGATGTGGAGTAGCTGATATTCAAGGTGAAAGAAATGACGATGTGCTTGGTGCATTTTCTGGATCTTGTAAGCTTGCTAAGGAGAGTTTATCTGATAGTATAAGAGAGCAACTTGATAAGACTGGAGTTGTTGTTTTGAAGGTTCCTTCTGAGGATGTTAATTATGGAAAGCTTAGTACTAAGGTTTGTCAACAATATGCTTTGAAGGAATTTGCGGAAAATGTAGTTTTACTTGATACTGGTCATGCTATGAGAACAGAAATGCAACAATAGTTGCTGCATCTCTTCACTTGTAAATTTAAGCTCTTTTTGATTATCTTCAGTGCCAACAAATTTAATTTCTATATTTCCTTTACCTGGACCATCACTGTACCAATAAATAGTATCTATTAAATTATCTATAATAAGTTTTTGTTGTGATCTATCAAGCTCATCTATATTAGCACATTTATCTAATAGTTCTTCTATAAGGTCAAGATTTAGTAAATTATTTTTTAAATTTAAAGCTTTTGATTCTAAGTTATTAATATTTTCTTCTATAGCATTACATTCGTTTTTTAAAGTCTTTATTCTATCAAGTAAAATATCGTCAATATCATTACATAAAGATAATTTAGTAACTAAGTTATCTATTTGTAATTTTTTTTCTTTAAGTGATTTAGTTAAAGATAATTTTTCTATATTAATATTTTCATCACTTGCATCAGATTTATATTTATTTCTTACTTTTGATATAAACTCTTTTTTCTTTAAGCTAAGTTGTTTTAAAGAGAGTAAAACTAATTTTTCTATAACAGCTGCTTTAGCATTTCCATTGTCACAAAGGCTACCTTTTGATTTTCTTTTTAATGAGCAATTATAATAAAATAACTTTTCTCCAGTAGCTTTTGATACTCTTCCATGAACAACTAACATATATTCCTTACATTTTCCACAACGTAGTTTGCCAGCTAATAAAGCGTTATGTGTTTTACCTAGTCTTGGGAATGTATCTTTATTTTTATCAAACTGTTTTTGTACTGAAAGCCATAGATCTGGTTCAATATATCCTTTAATAGAACTAACAGCTGCAAAACGTTCTGATATATCCTTTTTAGCTTTAGTATATTTACCATCTTTTTTTGTTTGTTCAGTTTTGTTATAAGTTAATAGTGAATGAATATTATCTGGACTGCCATATATAGTCCAATTAGAATTTTTTAAGTATTCAACTACTTCACTATTAGCTTTAACATAGATTGGATTTTGTAGTATTGTTTTTAATGATGATTTTTCATATAAAACATTATTTCTAGATTTAATATTATTTTCATGAATATAAACTTCTAATTTATGAAGGCTACCTAATTCAAGATATTTGTTATATAAAAAGTTTACAAATTCCATTTCTTTATCATTTATAACTAATTGAGGAGTTACACGAGTAAGACCATTTTCATCAATATGTTCTATTTTTTCTGAAGAAAAACCAACTGGTATTTTACCACCAGTCCATTTACCATTCTTAGCAAGCTCTAACATATTATCTTTAACTCTTTCCGCTATAGTTTCTCTTTCAAGTTGAGCAAAGACACTAGCAATATAAATCATGGCTCTACCCATTGGACTTGAGGTATCAAACTGTTCTTTTATACTTATAAATGAACAATTATTAGATTGTAATACTTCCAATGTGCTTGAGAAGTCAGCGACATTTCTTGATATTCTATCTAATCTATAACATACTAAAATATCGAATTTTTTACTTTTTATAGCTGCCATTAATTTTTTAAACCTTGGTCTATCAAGGTTACCGCCCGAAAAACCTTCATCTTCATAAATAGTGAATTCTATATCTTTACCTATAGTATTTGTAATATATTCTTTACACATTTCTATTTGATTTTCAATAGAATCACCTTTACCAGTAAATTTTGATTTTCTACTATAAATAGCTACTCTTTTCATTAGTTGGACCTCATTAATCTAATTACATCTATTCCATTTTTATATATAGATTTAAGAATGTCTTTTTCTTTAGAAGTTAATTTAATACCATCTATCTCTAGTTCATCAGATTCAAATATTGCATCAATAGTGTCTGGAATATCATCTACAGTATGTTCTATTACATCTATTCCAAGCAACTCATTTGTAGAAGTTTCTAAGGCAGTTGCAACCTTTTCTAAAGTAGTAGAGTTTATATTTTGTTTTTTACCATTTTCTAAGTCATAAATAGTAGCATAGCCAACTTCAGCTATTTCAGTTAACTTTTTTAAACTCAATCCTTTTTTATTTCTATATTCTTTTATATTTTTACCTAATAGTGAAATTCCCATAAGAATCCTCCATAAAAATTATTATATTTATATTTTATCACTTTCGCGATAAAAAGCAATATAACTACAGAACATAAAAACGACAAAATAATACATCGGTATCGTTAAAACGATAGAAAAAGGTAAAAAAAAGCCGAAAATGATAGAAAAGCGATAATAATTTATTCTGTTAAAGCGATAGGGAGATTTATAGATTTTACATTATCGTTAAAACGATATAATATTGATAGAGTAATCATGTTAACGATAGCGAGGTGAAAAAATGAATAACAAATTTTTATTTGAAGAGTTTAAAAAAAAGAATATTACAATATCTAAATTAGCTTGTGAATGTAAATTAGCATATGCTACTTGCTATGATATTTTATCAGGGAAAAAGAAAAATCCATCAATATCAAGTGTTCATAAAATTGCTTCTTATCTAAATATATCTATTGATAAGTTAATGGAGGGTGGTAGCGATGAAAAGAGTTGTATTGAAGATTAAAAGAAAAGTAACAGAAACAAATGATGAGGCATAGAATATTATAGCTTTTTAATAGGGGGAATTTTATGTATACAGTAACTTTAATATTACCAACTGATATGACGGCATTAGAAGAAAAGTTTGCTGAAGTAATGGCTGATATAGTTGCTGAAAAGTTAAGTCATCAAGAACTAGGAGTATTTATAGATAAATTAGAAAAGTTAGACAAGGATGAATTGTAACAGATGATAAAAGGCTGAAAAGCCTATAAGAGTTAAGTAAACATAATAAATAATATGGAGGAAAATAAATGGAAAACATAAAGCACAAACATAAAGAAGGAGTTCAATTATTTGTTAATAAAGAATTAGAACTTGAAGTAAGAGCAATTAAAAATGATGATGCAAGTATTTCTTTAAATGCTGAAGATACAGCTATAGGTTTTGGATTTACACAAATTAAAAATGGGAAAACGTATGTAAGATGGGAAACTATGAATGGTTACTGTAAGGAATTAAACTTTTCCCAACATGTTGGGAAAGATGATTACATTCCAGAAAGCTTATTTTATCTACTTGGAATGAAAGCTAATAATGATGTTGCTAAAAAGTTTCAAATGTGGTTAGCAACAGAAGTGTTACCAAGCATGAGGAAGTACGGAATGTATGCAACAGATGAATTATTAGATAATCCAGATTTACTTATAGCAGCAGCAACAAAATTGAAAGAAGAAAGAGCAGCAAGGTTAGAAGCTGAAAAACAAAGGGACAAGCTGGTACATCAAAATAAGTTATACACAACATCAGAAATTGCTAAGGAATTGGGATTAAGTAGTGCTACAAAGCTTAATAATTTATTGTCAGAAAAGAAGATACAGTATAAGCAAAATAAAACTTGGCTTTTATATTCTAAGTATTCTGAATTAGGTTTAGTTAGTATTAAGCAAGAAGTTTTAGATAACGGGAAAATAATATATGACAGAAAGTGGACTGGCAAAGGTAGAGATTTTATTTTGAATTTATTTTAGAGAGGTAATCATGGAAGGTTTTAATTGGTGGGGAGCATTTACGTTTGTTATGCCAATAGCTCTAGTAATAATAATCGGAGTTATAGCAATAATTACATCTATTTTAGATGGCGTAGATAAGTTAATAAAGAGAATTGGAGGTACTCATGGAAGAATTAAGAGAAAAACTTCATAAAGCTATTGAAAAATATGGGATAGGAGATGAAAGAACTATTGATATTAGTAAAGAGTTGGATGAAGTTATTTGTAGAGAGCAAAAGCAATATTTTTAAAGTGAAGTATGAGAGATAGGAGTTTATTAAATGAAGAAGCTTAAGAAGTTAACAAGAGAACAAAAGGGGTTTTTGAGAAATAACGGCTTAAATCCAAGAGAGTTTTTAGTTGAAAGGGCAACTCCATATGAATTTGTGTTTTGTAATATCCATACAAAAGTCTTATGGAATTTTAGGAGATAAAAGAAAAATGGACATACCCCAGCTACCAAACTAAGAGTAAGTCCAAACAAAACAAATCAATATAAGTATAATACAAAAAACATAAAAAATATAGATGTTAGAAAGAGGAAAGTAATAATGGCAGGAAGACGAATGTTTGCAAAGACGATTATAGATAGTGATATTTTTCTAGATATGCCTTTGAGTACACAAGCATTATATTTTCATCTTAGCATGAGAGCTGATGATGATGGATTTATAAATAATTCTAAGAAAATTCAGAGAATGATAGGTTGTGGAGATGATGACTTAAAGCTATTAATAGCAAAAAAATTTTTAATACCATTTGAGTCAGGTGTTGTGGTCATTAAACATTGGAGAATTCATAATTACATTCAGAATGATAGATATACAGAAACAAATTATAAGTTTGAAAAATCCATGCTAAATATAGATGAAAATAAATCTTACACGTTCGAAGAAACTGGAAGAAAATTGATAAAAAATAAGATAGTTAATATTAAAAATGCACCGTATCCAAAATGTATACATGATGGTTACACTTCGGATACACAGGATAGGATAGGTAAGGATAGGATAGGTAAGGATAGGATAGGTAAGAACAACCTAGAAGAGATAACTGAGGATATTTGTAGTAGTATAGAAAAAGACTTAGATGTATTTAAGCATTTTGAAAAGTGTGGCTTTATAGTAAATGCAATGTTAATGGAGCAAATATCTAGTGATATAGAAGTTTATAGCAAACAATGGTTAATAGATGCAGCAACCGAAGCTATGAATAGAGGGAAAATTAATAATTATAAATATGTTTTAGGAATATTACAAAATTGGTTATCAAAAGGAAGGAGTGAAAGTGATGGAAGTAGCAGAATTACTAGCAACAACAATAGGGAAAAGTCTGATGAATGGGTTGGATTATGATACTACTATAAAAGTTTGTGAAAAGTGTGGAGATCCAATTCAAAAAGATATTGTAATTCTAAATGTTCTTAGAAGAGTTCCTATAGTTTGTAGTTGTAGAAAGAAAGAGCTAGAGGAAAAAGCAATTGAAGATGAGAATAAGGAAAAGCAAATTAGATTAAATAGCATATTTAAAAATAGTTTAATGGATGAAAAATTTAAACAATGCACATTTGAAAATTGGAATCATGATATTGGTTCAGAAAAGATTTTTAACATATGTAGTAAATATGCTAGTAACTTTACTAAAGCTAAAGAAAACAATTTAGGTTTATTAATATACGGAGCTCCTGGTAATGGGAAAACTCATGCAACTGCTTGTATAGCTAATTATTTAATGCTAAGAGGAACGCCGACAATTTGTGTAAGTATTAATAAAATGCTTGAAAGAATAAAGGAGACATATTCTTCTTATGGAAAAGAGGGAGAAGAAACTATACTAAAGAGCTTATCTAATGCAGATTTATTAATAATTGATGATTTAGGTACTGAACAAAAAAATGAGTGGTCAGCATCTAAAATATACAACATTATTGATAGCAGGTATAGAAATTCATTACCAACAATTATAACAACAAATATTAATATTAATGACTTGGAAAATATGTATCACAAAAGAACTTATGACAGGCTGATGGAAATGTGTACACCAGTAGTAAGTGATGGTAAGAGTATAAGAGCTCAAAAAGGTAAAGAAAAGTTTAATATATTAAGAGAAATTATAGGATAGTTTGCTATTAATGCTTTAGGGCATTTATATAA
Source organism: Clostridium sp. RTP31139st1_H3_RTP31139_211217 (assembly GCF_040227035.1). Lineage (NCBI taxonomy): Bacteria > Bacillati > Bacillota > Clostridia > Eubacteriales > Clostridiaceae > Clostridium > Clostridium sp. RTP31139st1_H3_RTP31139_211217. Next base: position 65 of record NZ_JBCOAB010000011.1, on the reverse strand, counting down.
ATAAAAAATATTAAAGAAAGGACCTTTGGACAGGCTATTAAAAGTAGTGGGGATTACAGATTTAG